>CAZNQT010000157.1:0-9204 GCA_964574885.1 uncultured Pirellulales bacterium | reverse complement strand
GGCCATGTCTATGCCATCTGGAAAAGCAAACAACGACCGCAGGATCTTGACACCTATCAAACAATGGCCTGGACCCCCAATATTCAGGAAGTCAGCGATGTCGTTACCTATGCCGCGCAGAATCCCAAGTATCACGCCCATGCCAAAGAATGGAAAACCCTGCGTCGCGAAAACGGCTTGAACAAATCGTTCTTTGATTTCTTTAAGTTCGCCAAGGATAAGTCTGACGGTCAAACGCAGTCTTATTAAAACAAACAGCAATACCCGAATCCGTATCATGCGGTTTCGATATATTTCATTATCCTTCGCCGCCGGCAGCATCCAGGTATCGGTGGCGAGGGATTTTTTTACGCTATCCATAAATTATCTCTATAAAAGACCAGCTATCTCCTTTTCTTGTCCCGAAACCTGGGCCGCCCAAACCTTGTAAATGTAAATTACAAAACAAACCCAATTTCCACGCATGTCTAAATCCCTTGATTGCAAGATGTTACGACAACCTGATGAAAATGTGCTTATTTTACCTCCACTCGGTAGGTCTTTTCCTGGAGCGGCTTTTTCGTCGGTTCCCAGGTACGGATATAATCGAAGGTCAATTGTCCTTTTCCCTTCTCGACGGCTTGAAACATAAAAACCGCCTGCCCACCGAAACCGACAACGTTATCGGTTGCTTCGTCCGACTTATAGTCTTTGCGGAGGAACTTCAGGCAGGGAGGCACTTTGTTGTTTCGGATTCGCCATTGATAGCCGGCGGTGGGATTGGCCGGCAGGGTGATCGTGTACATTTCGTCCGGTTTCAATTGGACATCCGCACAGCCAGATAACGACAAGGCGACAATCAAAAGTAATCCTATTCGTTTTATCATATTTATATCCTTTTTTGTTGTCAGGTTATGGCAGACAGAGCGAGGTCGATTTCTTTTTTCAGTTCGTCGCGGGGTGCGGCGTAGCCCCAGTCTTTACGGACGCCATTAATGAACAGAGCTCTGTTGGTCTGATACTTATCCAGGATAGCTAACTCGGCGCAATTGAATTCGTTGCATACTACTTTATCGCCATAGGATTCGCAAACTTCCCTGACTCGTTGAATTTCCACAGTCGAGGTCAGGCACACGGGGGTCCAGAATATATCGACGGTGACTTTTCCCGGCGTCCATTGCGGCGTATATTTTAATTTGTGGATCCTCGGGGGCGTCACGTCCTCAAAGGCTTTAAGCATCAGGATGATAGAATCGTCTCTGGTTACCTCTTGATAATCCAGTCGGCGGAAAAAGGAGGCGGGCATGAACCAGCATTGATGGTCATAAGCTAACACGGCCACACCCTTTTTCTGGGCCTTTTGGGCTTCGCGTTCGACGGCGTTCATGAGCGCCCTGCCATAGCCGCTGCCGTGTTCCTGGTTATATACTCGTCCATATTCGAGCGTCAGGCAGGGGACGGTCATGAGATCTTTGCCGGCGATGCCGCTGCAGCCCATTTCGATCGGCAGGCAGTGGGCAAAACCGACGGGTCTGCCGTTGACCAGCGCCACCTTAACTTTCAGGCCTGTGGAAAGAGAATTTCGTAACCAGGTTTCTCTCACCGCGCAGGCCTTTTCCGATTCCTTGTCCAGGTCCTGCACGTGGGTGCAGGATGCCACGAAACGCATGTGTTCATCGTTCAGGTCTATTACCTGCATCTTTCGCTCCCGCTTCCGGCGCTTGCCGGCCTATGGATTTGAAACCTCGGACACACGGATTTTTAAGCTTTACGCAATAGGCTATAAGCTGTAGGCCTTTTCATTTTTCAGTTTAAATATTTTAGCCACAGAGGGCACAGAGGTCACAGAGATTTTTGTCACGGATTTCACGAATAATATTTTACTTTGAACTTTTTCCTTTTTACTTGTCGGCAACTGTATCATGTAAACATACCTTTCGCCACAGATCAAATGGCGGACATGGCCCGCCCAACTTTTTTTCCGAGCTACATCAACTATCTGCAAGTTTGACAATATTGTCAACGAGAAAAGCAGGTTCCGCGTGGGGCAAGGAGCACGGTCAAGATGACCGTGGCACACTTGTAGAAGAACATGGTCAAGAGTACTTGAGCATGCCAGCCGACAACAGAGTAAATGGGAAAATGGGTAAAAAAGTAAATGAGTGGGGATAAGTAAAAAGGTAAAAGTCAAAAGTTAAAAAAAGAATTCAGAATCCAGGAGCCAGATACCAGAAGAGAAATAACCCTATGGACTCCGTCTTCGCTTTGCTTCGCTGCGAGAACCAGGAACCGGCGGGGGTTTCTTTTTGGGATGGTACTATCGCGTGGCTAATTTTCCCTGTCCAGGCGTGTCGGCAATAGGGATGCTCGCTACGAAGCACCATCGAAGTTCTATCGGGGATATATCAGGACTTGGTTTTGATGTTATTGTCATTGCAAGGGGATATTCAACCAACGAATTCCGGTTTGGATCAGGGATTGAGGAACTCGGTGACGGCGACGGCGAGAGCCTGGGCGAGTTTCTGTTGATAGTCGGGACTGGCCAACCGGGCGGCTTCAGCACGATGGGTCAGGTATCCCAATTCGACGAGTACGGCGGGACAGCGGGTGAATTTTAGAACGCGGAAATTGGCTCGTCGGATGCCACGACAGGTAACGCCACTGTTCTTCAAGGCGTTTTGCATCAACTGCGCGGCCCGGAGGGAATTCTTCGAGGCGCCCTCGGCGATATAGATAGTCGAGCCAAACATATAACGATTGCGGATGGAGTCGGCATGAATGCTGACGAACAACTGCGGATTCCAGCGGTTGGCCATTTCCACTCGATCATCCAGTTCGATGAATACGTCCCGATCCCGGGTCATGCCAACGGTATATCCCTGTTGGCTTAAGAGGGAAAACAATTCGCGGCCGACAGCGAGATTGACAAACTTCTCCTGATAGCCGTTGACGCCGATGGCGCCGGGATCTTTGCCGCCGTGGCCAGGATCGATCATAATCTTGCCGGTACCACGCGGTATGGTCGGCGACTCTGGTTGTGTGGGCCCCGTCGTTGACGAAAGCAACGCCAATCGAATCCTGGATTCCAAATCACGTAACACGAGTACCTGACCGTTTTGGCTTACGACGGCATCGGCGTATCCAATCGCCCGACCATTGAGATAGGCCTGTCCCTGGGGCAAGGTGGAAATCATGACATAGTTATGCGCATCCTGTAATTTGACATGTCCCGGCTTCTGCTCGGTGACCTGCATATGTAGGCGATGGGCCAACAGGGAAACCGAGATATGGTCCACTTCGAGAGGCACGGCGGGAAATACTTGCGGTTTTTCGATCTGGTCCGCAGGCTGACAACCCGCCAGAAATAAAAAAATTACAAACAAACCGTAACCAATGTACATATACCCTACGTTTCTCATCGAGCGTATCATACCGGTAAACCGGTTCCGTGTCCACCGTGGTATGCTTTTTTCTCTCTGGGATGGAAAACCTGGGAAATCCGGTAAAAAATTCGTTTGCATCAGGAGCCGGATATGATACAAAATGCGTATGTATTCCGCCGGGTGACGAACAACGTTGCAACGGTGACACCATCGGATACAGCCCTAAGGCCGCCTCGCGAAAGCGAGGTGCTGATGATAGTCATACCGCTCATACATTAAGGAGAAGAGAATGCCACTCGCCGATTGCGAACTCCATCCGTCCATATCGTGTAGAAACGGTATTAATTCCCGGATGGTTTGGTTAATTATGCTCACGTGGATTCCGGGAGTAGTACATCTTCCGGTGGCGTCGTGGGGTCAACCCC
Organism: uncultured Pirellulales bacterium; assembly: GCA_964574885.1. Taxonomy (GTDB): domain Bacteria; phylum Planctomycetota; class Phycisphaerae; order Sedimentisphaerales; family SM23-30; genus JAFGFX01. The sequence continues at coordinate 5,417 of CAZNQT010000157.1, read as the reverse complement.
GCACCTATTCGTCGTCAGAGATATCCGGGAACATGGAGTTAGCTGCCGAGCGGTATCGTGCCTTATATGAAAGCACCAACGGTGAAATCGGCGTATATTACGACTATCTGGAAGAAGGGAAACTGGCGGGCGGAATAACCAGCGTGGTGCTGCCGGCGCCGGGCGCGAGTATCGCGAAGGAAGCCATGCCGCAATGGTCGGTGACTACACTGATTGACAACGGCCCCAGTGCCAATCGAGTGGACATCGTTTTGCTGGGCGACGGCTACACAGAATCCGAACTGGGTGACTACGCGACTCAAGTCAACAACGTACTTGCCTTGTTTATGCAGGAAGAACCCTTGGCGGCGTATGCCAGTTACGTGAATGTACATCGAGTGGATGTGATTTCCAACGAATCAGGAGTGGATAACGATCCGGAGGAAGGCGTCGAGCGCGACACTGCCCTGGACATGAATTATTTTTGCGGCGGCACCGAGCGTTTATTGTGTATAAATGTCAGTAAGGCGATCACGGCGGCAGCGTTAGCGCCGGATATGGACCAGATTCTGGCGTTGGCGAACTCGTCGAAATACGGCGGCGCGGGGTATGCGTCGTCCGATCTGGCGACGTTGTCGGGCAACAATAGTTCCAGCGTAGAGGTCGCACTGCATGAATTCGGTCATTCCTTCGCCAACCTGGCGGACGAATATGATTATGGCGGCGGTCCGACCTATACCGGTCCGGAACCGACACAACCCAACATCAGCATATATGACGCCGACGATCAGCTTGGGCTTCAGACAAAGTGGTATCGCTGGCTCGACCTGCCGGAAGTGGATGCCTTCGAAGGAGCTCATTACTGTCTGTATGGCATCTATCGACCTACGAACTCATCGAAAATGCAAGCTCTGAATCGTCCCTTTCAAGCCGTCAACGTGGAACAATTCGTAATCAATTTCTACAAATTGGTTTCTCCAATAGACGATGCGACACCCGCATCGCCCATCCCATTACCAGCGGGCACCACGTTTTTCGTAACGCCACTGCAGCCGGTCGATCATGCTCTGGATCTCCAGTGGTCGCTGGACGGAGAACCGGTATCGGGCGCCACGGGCGCCCAATTCACTGCCGACTGGTGCAGTATGGAACCGGGGATTTATGAGGTATCGGTAACGGTGGTGGACAATACTGAGAGAGTCCGTGACGAAACCGCCCGCGCGACCTGGATGACCGAACGCCGGCAATGGCAGATCGAGGTTCCGTTCCGGGCCGATATTACCGGTGACGGAACGGTGGATTTGGCAGACGTACTGGTTCTGCAACAATCCTGGTTACAGGCGCCGCCCTATCCCTCAGCGGACATTGGCCCCTGCCCGGTCGGCGACAACCAAATCAACCTGTACGATCTGGCCTTTCTGGCGCAATATTGGCTTTACCAAAATCGCTGAGACACACCTCTTTTTGAATGGCATGATAAAGATAGGATGTTAATGAGAAATCTTTCTCCTAATCCGATCCTAAAATAATACCAAGTTAGTCCTACTTCATTCTTTTCCGATTCACACTCGAACCAATAGTCTATTTCTGCTGAATAATTCCCTTGAATACCCCAGGGAATATAGGTATTATAAATGAGATGGAATTTAGAATCGGCGAGCCACAGATCTAGAGGAAATCTGTTATATAAACATCAACTCAATCGCTCTGGGAGGAGTCGTAATGCAATTCCGCAGAATATTTTCTTATATGATGTTACGGCCGGTTTTATTGTCGGTACTTTTCAGTGGTTTTTTTCCTCAATCCCACAGTCTGGCGCGTCCTAATATTCGTTCAGCATTTTTCGATGTTTATCCCGATGCGGTGGGAACGGTGATCGAAACCGTACCCAGTCAACCCAACCATTGCGGAGTGTGCCATTATGATTTTACCGGGGGCGGAACGCGTAATCCGTATGGTGCACGTCTGGAAGAGGAACTGCCGCTTCATCAAAACAATCCCAACGGCCGCAAACAGGCCGTTATCGCGATCGAAAACGGCGACTGGGACGCGGACGGTTTTGATTCGATCACCGAAATTACCGATGTGATTGATTACGACAATACGCCCACGTTTCCGGGTTTACGACCGGTCTTGATCGCTAATGTAAGTAACGTTGAGGTTACAGAAATTCAAAGCTATCTCGTCCCCAGCGCCGGCATTGATACGACACCGCCGGAAGTTACGGTCCTCAGTCCTAACGGCGGAGAAACCTTGACGGGCAACGGCGAGGTCACAATCACGTGGACGGCCACCGACGCCGGCGGCGTAGCATCGATTGATATGTATCTTTCCGATGACAACGGCGTTAGTTTCCGACCGCTCGCCAAAGGTCTCGGTAACAGCGGCAGCATTCTCTGGTATTTGCCCAACCGTCCGACGACAACCGCCATCCTGAGAATCGTCGCCACAGATAATTTCTTCAATACCGGACAGGATGACAGCGATGCTATATTTACGATTGATTCCCCACCGGCCGGGATTGTTGATTCCACCCTGCGGGATTTTGACCTGCCGGGCAGTCAACCGTTTGAAGCGGGCGTCGTGAATGATCCCGCCGGCTGCGCCGTCTGTCACGGCAATTACGATGCCAGCGTGGAACCGTATCATAACTGGCAGGGCAGTATGATGTCGCAGGCGTCGCGCGATCCGTTGTTTGAGGCTTGTATGACGATTGCCAACCAGGACGCCCCGGATTCCGGCGACCTCTGTCTGCGTTGTCACATACCGCGCGGCTGGCTGCGCGGTCGATCGGTCCCCACCGACGGCTCTCAAATGCTACCCGCCGACAAGAGCGGCGTATCCTGCGATTTATGTCATCGCCTGGTCGATCCGATCGGCGATCCGGCCAATCCGGCGCAGGATACTGACATTTTAAACAACCTTTCCTTCCCACCAACGGAGTTTGGAAACGGGATGTATGTAGTCGATCCGACGGGGGCGCGGCGCGGTCCCTTCACGAATGCCGACAGCGGACATCCGGTTCTGGTCTCGCCGTTCCATCGCGAGGCGGCCCTGTGCGGCACCTGCCACGACGTAAGCAATCCCGCCTTCGAAAACAACGGTCTGGGCGAGTTCATTCCCAACGCCATGGATACTCAGGCGACCAGTTTTTCCGCCCACAACTTGATGCCCATTGAACGAACCTATAGCGAATGGTTCTACAGCGATTTCAATACTCCGACCGGCGTCTATGCACCGGAGTTCGGCGGTAATAAGGATTTTGTAGCCATCTGTCAGGACTGTCATATGCACGACGTTACAGGGCAGGGTTGTAATTTCGGCAATCCGCCGGTGCGCGACGATCTGCCACTGCACGATATGACGGGCGGGAGCACCTGGCTGCCAGGATTGCTGAGTACACTTTATCCGGGCGAGGTCAACGATAGCGCATTGCAGGACGGGATTCTGCGCGCGCGCACGATGCTGCAGCTTGCCGCCGAGGTGACCGTCACCCAGGAAGCGGGTGAAATCGAAGTGCAAATTGTGAACCGTACCGGCCACAAACTGCCGACCGGGTATCCCGAAGGACGACGCATGTGGATCAACGTGAAATTCTATGACGAAGCCCAACAGCTTATTACGGAATCCGGCGCGTACAATTTTGCCACGGGCGAGTTATCCCATGATGAAGATGCCAAAATCTATGAAGTAAAACCGGGATTGGATGATGTCACCGCCCCGTTGGTAGAAGTGGACGAAGGGCCTTCGTTCCATTTTGTGCTCAACAATAAAGTCTTCAAGGATAACCGGATTCCGCCCCAGGGATTTACCCATGCCAATTTTGCGCTCTTCGGGGGTCTGCCCGTAGGTCATAGTTACGATGACGGTCAGTTCTGGGACGATACCGACTATGCGATTCCGCCCGGCGCCGTATCCGTTGAAGTCACGTTATATTATCAGAGCACCAGTAAGGAATACGTTGAGTTTTTGCAGGCCGAAAACGCCACCAATACCGTCGGCGATGATTTATATGCGCTGTGGAATGAGAACGACAAATGTCCGCCGGAAGTGATGGCGCAGGCGCACATCGATATATCGCCTTTGCCGGGCGATTTCGACGGCAACTTCGAAGTCAACCTGGTAGATCTGGCGTTCTTCTTTACTCACTGGCTGGATACCGGCTGCGATGATTTAGCGGGCGATGCAACCGACTGGTGTTACGGCTGCGATCTTAACCTCTCCGGAACGGTGAATCTCGCCGATTACGCCTGGTGGATCACATACTGGAACCAGGCCAACCAGCCCTGAGTTTCCGGTAAGCTGAGCGTTTTGGGCCCTCGCACACCCGAGGGTGGGTGTGCCACATTTTCCGCAACAGGAACTAATTGACTTCCAGTTCATCTTTGCCGGGCAGTTTCGGGAACGGGGCATGAGGTTCGGTCTGATACCAGAACGTCACGGAGGCGATATCATCCTGGAGCGGGAGATATCTGCCGCCGGAGCGCCAGCCCAGGGCCTGAATCGTTACCTTCAAATCATTTTTAAACCGGATGGGGTCCCTAACATGCCAACGATAGAGCCCGAAGCGAGTTTGGGATTGGTATTCGCCGTCCGGTCGCAGGGCATAAAACCCGGCATACGGGGTGGTGTAATCGGTATAGACTCTCTTTCCGTCCTTATCGGGCGCTTTGAAGCAATAGGAGCCGCAGAAATAATCCTCGGTGCCGGTACCGCAGATCGTGGGAAACTTCGTGTCGCCGTCCAGGAAGAATTTGATCTCACCTTCTCCCCACCAACCGGTATTGGTCGTCTGCCAGGCTATCGTAGTGCCAACATAGTGGCCCTTGCCTCGGACACCGTCGATGAGAGTATAATCCTCTTTGTACGGCAGCGGATTGGACCGGCGGAACTGGGCATGGAAATAGGCGGCATCCTCCGGAACGTCAGTGAGAGTATAGTTGATCTGGTAGTAGAGAGTCATCTGCTTGTCGTCGATATTTTCCATTGTTACCTTGCACGATTTGCGAAAGGGCATGACCCAATAGCAATTGAAGGCGCTGCCGGGATTCACGCAGACCGGCAGCGACGATATCTGTCGATACTGGCCCCACCCGGCGCCAAAGAAATCGCCGACCGGCGCCTCGACCGAAGGTTCTTTTTCGCCGTCCCAGTAAAACCGCAAAATCGAATAGCGCCAGTGCCCGGTCGGCGTCATCCAGATCTGCTGGATCGCGCCGGGTCCCTTGATCTCGGCCAGGGTGTAGGTCTGCTTCGATTTGATATGGATGTAGGGACTGACCTTCCATCCCTGCCCCAGATCGCGGGCGGCATGGGCGGCCGGGCCTTGATCCAGGGTGGCCATCCCGCCTTTGCCCTTTTCACCGGTAAAATTTTCCGGGCTGATCGAATGTGTTTCGGCGTCGGAAAGACGAGGTAAATTCCCCATATTCATATAC
>CAZNQT010000156.1:0-9206 GCA_964574885.1 uncultured Pirellulales bacterium | reverse complement strand
CGCCAGTATGCATCGAGAGCCGATGATGTAATGAGCCAGATACCGCACGTCATGGATCGCCACGTCGTCCCCGATATCGCACGCCACGATAAAACTGTTGCTGATGCCTACCGGAAGCTGCAGATCGTGATGCTCGAGAATTACGTTTCGCAGCCGACCGATGCGAACCAGACCGAAAAATTCGCTGTTCTTGACCTGATCGGGATCGAATTCATCGGTTACCAGAATATCGTCCCAACTATCCGCCGTATTGCCGTTTTTAACCAGATGCTCCAGTTCGTCCGCCCGCAGATGCCGCCACGCCGACGCCGGATGTGGATTCTGTCGATTCCTAAGCTCATATTCGTCGGCGCCCTCTGGCAAATACTCCGCCGGTATAAAATGCCTGCCGAGATTATTGGACGGTTGTATTGTCACGTTATCCATGATGTTCCCTTCCTCTCAATTATCGGAAGTCAGAATGGGGCTCTTTAGGATTTACTTCTAAAGTTTTCCAACGCTTCCAGAACGGCTTTCACTTTCAGCGCCGTTTTATAGACGATAATATGTTCACCGACGGACGCCTCGGGTCGCAGCGAACGTTCCGGAACGGCCAGCAGTAAATGGCGGGGCCGAAATTGCTGTAACACCTGCCGTTTGTAATGCAAATACTCCGGTGTCCAGAAACCGACAATCTCCAATAACACCCGGGTATCGTCTTCGTGTTGAAATACGAAATCCGGTACAAACACCTTTTGTTGCTGATGAAGAATTTCACCTTCGCGGATCAACTGCCAACCGTCGCGCACTCCGCCGAACTGGGTAGCGAATTTTTCTTCCAACTGGGAATCGAACTGGGCCGGCGCCGGCAGATGACTCGTGAAACCATCCTGATCGCAGAGCATCAGTTTGGCGCTCGTTCCCCAGGGAGTTTTCAATATCGCCGACATGCGCCAGTTCCGACAAGCCAGTAACGCCGGTAAAAACTTTGCCAATCGAATCCCATACCGCCGCGTCTCGCGGGAGATCGATAGCGGACCGGTAAACTCCATAATATACGTCTGATTCCCTCGTTTCTCGATGGTATGCAGCAGCCCCGCCAGTTTGGCGTAACGCAGGATCGTCTTGAAATCACCTCCCGCGACCACCGTCATGCTCTCTGCACGATACAGACAAGCCTGCAACTGCGCCACGTTATATCGCGACAACAAGGCCTGTGGATTCGGATATCCCTCAAAACCTACCAGTTTTTGATACGATATCACATCGGCATACAACGTTTCTTCGATTTCGGACCAGTCCTTACCGAGCTTCGCGGCAAGCTGACTTTTGCTGTGCCGTTCCTCATGCTCGAATAACCGGTCAGCCCTACTCACCAGTGGATGAAAATCCGTCGCCGCGGTGAAAACCTCCAGCCGTAAGCGTGCCGAATTCCCATAAGGGTCTGTCTGATAGTCACTTACATCATCCAGCAGCTTGCAAAAAGCTCGAATTCGAGGTAGGGGACAATTGGGTTTGTTTTGAAATATTGCTTCTATTTGCCGATGGAGACGGCGGCGGGTTGTACCGATGCCATGAGTATAGACCTCGAGCATTTGCCGTGCGTACTCGAGGTAATCTCGATGGGCGGCTTGGGTGAGTCGGTCGGGCGCGGCGCGGCCGGCTTTAAATTCGACGATGGCGTGTTCGCTGGTAAGCATCGCTTTTACGTCTCCGGCGCGAGCGGATCACCTCCCTGGTATTTTCACAGACGACCTCGTAGAGAGTGCCGCGGCTCTGAGCGGTTTTACGGAGGATACGTCCGAGTCGCTGTTTGGCCTGTCGGGTGGAGGCCTGGCCTCCGATAACGACGGCGACCTTGGCTTCGGGGACATCAACGCCTTCATCGAGGACGCGATTGGCGACCAGGACGGGAAAGCGTTGTTCGGTGAAGCCGGCGAGAATGGCTAGTCGTTCCTTTTTGCGAGTATGGGACAGGATGGTCGGGACGAGAAAGCGGAGAGAGATTTCGACGGCCATCGCGTTGGAGCCGGTGAAAACCAGGATGGATTGTCCCATGTGGAGCCGGAAGATGTCTTCGAGGACGCGGAGTTTTTCTTCGGCGCGGTCTTCGATGGATTGTTTGAGGTAGTAGGCGCGCAGGGCCTGTCGGGCCTGGGGGTCCGCACCGGTTTCGTTACAGAGGTGTTTCCAGGAGTAGCCGGGTTGTTCCTTTCTTTTCTGGATCATGAAATGCCGGATTAGGCTGCTGCATTCATCGTAGGTTTTTTGTTCCCGTTCACTCAGGGCGACGGGGATGCGGACGACGTCGAAATCGGCGAGGGTGCTGCCGCGAATCTGTTCGAGAGGCAGGGAATAGACGACCGGTCCAATGAGATCGTCCAGATCGGCGTGCCGGCCATCGGCGCGTTGAGGGGTGGCGGTTAGTCCCATGCGCCAGGGAGCGGTACTCAAGAGCGCGGCTTCGCGTCGGCAGCGCCCTGGCAGGTGATGTTCCTCATCGAAGATGAGTAAACCGAATTTATCGCCCATTTTGTCCATGTGGATGTAGGCGCTGTCGTAGGTAGTGACGGTTACGGGTTTGAGGTTATGGAGGTTGTCGCCGACGATACCGGCGTCGCAGCCGAGGGCGTAGAGGATTCGTCGATGCCATTGATACATCAGATCGCGGACGGGGGCCACTATGAGAGTAGCGATTTGACAGCGGGCCATCGCAGCCAGCGCCACTTCGGTCTTGCCGGCGCCGGTGGGCATGATGATTTGTCCGCGTCGATCGGATTGTTCCCAGGCGTTCAGAGCGTCGTTTTGTTCGGGGCGTAATTCGGGCAATTCGACCGGTTTAAAGGTTACGCGCGGGGGAGCAGGTATATGATTGGTAAAGCGGTCGGTAAGATGCTGGGCCAGATGGTTACGGATAGTGGGATATTGAATTGCGTCGCAGCGCCAGGCGTTCACACGAGGATCCCAGGTGCAAAGCGGCAGGAGATTAAGATTCGACAGGTCCCGTTGCAACACGCCGTGCAGTACCAGCGTGCCGCGGTCAAAGGTAAGGGTAACGTTTCTTATTTGATTCTCAGCGTGCATGGAAATTCGTATGTTATCCGAAATCACCAGTTTAAAAGGTGTGCGATGGGCACCTTACCTCCTTTCAATGCGAGTGGCAAATTCCATAGTCCCGTAGGGTATGCAGCGCATACCGACACCTCGTGGTAGGCATAGCCTACCCTACTGAAACAAAAAATCAAATCCCAAAAAAGAAAACCCCACGTAAAACGTGGGGCTTATTATAAGGATGTCTTATTTTTCGATAGACGGAGGCGTCAGAGGCCCAGCCCTTTAGCGATGCCGTCGCCGAAGTTTTTGTCGGCTTTACGGAAGTGCGCCACCATCTTTTCCTGTAATTCCTTGGGAACCTTTTTGAGACTACCGGTGATATTCTGAATGAGCCGTTTTTGTTCGTCGGCGGACATCAGCCGGAACAGGTTTCCGGGTTGCACATAGTCGTCGTCCACGCCTCGTTTTTGATCGTAATGATTGGCATCGCCGGAAATCTTCAGGGGCGGTTCGGCAAAAGCAGGATCGGCCTTGGGGCCGCCAAAACTGTTCGGCTCATAATTAACGGCGGGGCCGCTGTTTCCGTCAAAGCGCATCGCGCCGTCCCGCTGGTAGTTGTGTACGGGACATTTGGGCCGATTGACGGGCAGGCTTTCAAAGTTGGCGCCCAGGCGATAGCGATGGGCGTCGGCATAGGAAAAGATACGGGCCTGGAGCATTTTACAGGGTGAGAAGGAAATACCCGGCACTACGTTGGCGGGGGAAAAGGCGGCTTGCTCCACCTCGGCAAAGTAATTTTCCGGATTGCGGTTGAGTTCCATCTCGCCCACTTCGATCAAGGGATAATCGGCGTGCGGCCAGACCTTGGTCAGGTCAAACGGATTCCAACGATAGTTTTCCGCTTCGGTTTCGGGCATGACCTGTACGTAAAACGTCCATTTGGGGAATTCCTTTTTTTCGATCATGTCGAAGAGTTGACAGGTATGGTAATCGGGATCCTGGCCGGCGATTCGGTCGCCTTCCTCCTGCATCATGCACTGAATGCCTTGTTTGGTTTTGAAATGAAATTTCACCCAGAAACGTTCGTTTTTGGCATTGATGAAACTGTAGGTATGGCTGCCGTATCCGTTCATATAGGGAATGCCTTTGGGAATCCCCCGGTCGGAGAATAGAATGGTAACCTGATGCAGCGCTTCGGGGACTAACGACCAGAAGTCCCACCACATGGTGTGGGAACGCAAGTTGGTTTGAGCCATCCGTTTTTGGGTATGAATGAAATCAGGAAATTTCATCGCATCGCGGATAAAGAAGACGGGGGTATTATTGCCCACCATATCCCAGTTGCCTTCTTCGGTATAGAACTTGAGGGCGAACCCTCTGACGTCCCGGACGGTATCGGCGGATCCTTTTTCCCCGGCGACGGTAGAAAACCGTCCGATCATATCCGTTTTTTTGCCCATCTCGGAGAAAATTTTCGCCTTGGTGTATTTCGTGATATCCTGGGTGACGGTAAAGGTGCCGAAGGCGCCGGCGGCCTTGGCGTGCACGACGCGTTCCGGGATACGTTCCCGATTGAAGTGGGCCAGTTTTTCCAGCAGGACGTGATCCTGTATCAACGTAGGACCTCGTTCGCCCGCGGTAAGTGAATTCTGATTGTCACTGACGGGAATGCCGGCAGCGGTGGTAAGTGTTTTCTCTTTCATTGGAATATCTCCTTTCCCAATTTACTCAACTTGTTCATTTCAGGGACACAATACAATTTAGGAAAAACTCTTAAACAAGAAATTTTCTTATTTTCCAGCTAAAAAAATTATCCTTTGACAAGACACGCATCGCAAACACCTTCGAGAATCACTTTAACGCTGGATACCGAGTACTTATCCGTTATTACTTTGGGCGGCTTCAAATTGTCAAACTTTTTATCGCGAAAATCAACGATCCGGCGGCACTGTCGGCAGCGGAAATGGTGATGCGGTTTTAGGTCCGGATCATATCGTTTGGGCTCCCCATACCCTTCCACCACCTCAAGGATGCCGATCTCGGCAAACGTGGAAAGGGTTCGATACACCGTATCAACAGAAATATCCGGAAACGATTTTTTCACTTTATGGAATACCTCTTCCGAACTGGGATGATTGGCGGAGTTTATGACTACCTGGTAAACGGCAACGCGTTGAGGCGTCATGCTCAGGTTGTGCCCTTTGCATTTCGCGCGAAAATGTTCCATCACCATCCTGGTTTTATCAGGCAACATACATCCCCTGTCGAAAGCCAAAATTCATATCTAAAAATTATTATATAAGAATAATTCTTATTTTCAAGCGTACCGGACCAATTTTTATTTTTCCTCTTCGAAAAGTATTGTCAACAATTTGAACTTATAGCCTAAGACTTTGGAATTTAAGGATTTATGGATAGCAGCCTATTCGGGTATAACTTACTTTTAATTTTATTTAAACAGGTTCTCATCCGAAAAAGTAGGTTTAATAGGTTCATTTGAAATCACGGAAAACTTGGCGGCAGTATTTACTGCTTTGTTCAAAGGCGTCCTGGGTGCTCATGGTTTTGGGGGTACCGTTTTCGACGGCCTGTTCGAGGACCAGGTGAGGTTTGACATTGATGTTCAGTAAGTGCCTCGTGAGTCGGGGATAATCGATATCACCGGGGCATACGGTTTCGGACCAGATGTTGTCAGTCGATTGACGAATATGCAGTTCACTGATGCGGGAGCCGTAGAGTTTGAGCACATCAAAGAGCGCAACCTGCGAATTACCGGCGCCGCGATAAATCCAGTGGGCGTCGAGACAAAGGGTGACGTATTGAGGATCGGTGCCGACCATCATGTGATGGAATTCACGGGCGGCGTTACGTAGTTCGATGTCATGGTTGTGGTAGGCGAGTATCAGGCCGTTTGATTTCAACTCCCGACCGAGATCATTCAGGGCCCGGGCCTGGACCGTCAGTTGGGCATCGTTTTTGTTTTCCTCACCGCCCCAACGGATCGGGCTGGGATTGGTGACGACAATTTTCGTGCCGATCTGTTTGGCTTTTTGGGCAACCGTTACAATGTCTTTAATATTTTTCTCGGCTTGCCTGGCGTCGTGCAGCGTACTGTTGACGTAAAACGAGCGTATTTCCAGGTGATGTTTTTTCAGTAAGGGGGCCACGCGTTCGACATCCTGGGGGGTGTTGAGAATAGGTTCATAGCCGTCGAGGTTACAGGAAGCCAACTCGCCCAGGCCGTCGTCGAGCATTTGTTCGAAATTTTTATGGTCGCGCTGATAAAACACGATCCAGGGATATTGATTACAAGCGAGGTGAAGTTTGTTATTGCGGTTTGCAGCCGTACCGTTTTGCGTTCCCACGAGAACAGCTCCGGAGGCGAGTGCGGTTCTTTGGAGAAACTGTCGTCGGGATAGAATGGATTGCAACATGATCTAACTCTCCTTGTTATGGTTGATGCCATGCTCAAGAATACTTGAGCATACCATCCATACTAATGATTATCCATGTCAAAGGTTTTGAAAAGAAACGTATAAATATCGGCCAATTCTTCGATCTGCTTGGCGGTGGGCTTACCGCCGCCGTGGCCGGCTTTGGTTTCGACGCGCAGCAGGATCGGATTGTCACCGGAGGCTTTTGCCTGCAGCGTCGCGACGAATTTCTTGGCGTGCATAGGCACCACGCGATCGTCCGTATCGGCCGAGGTGACCAAAATGGGCGGATAGACGACGCCGGCCTTGATATTGTGCAGGGGAGAATAGGCGTAGAGGTATTCGAATTCTTTCTTGCTGTTATCGGCGTTGCCGTATTCGGGGATCCAGTACCGGCCGACGGTGAATTTTTGATAGCGCAGCATATCGATAACGGGGACCTGGCAAACGACGGCGCCGAACAGATCGGGTCTTTGGAGCATGCAGGCGGCCACGAGCAAGCCGCCATTGCTGCCGCCGCGGATAGCAAGTTTCGAGGCGTTGGTATATTTATTTTTTATCAGCCACTCGGCAGCGGCGATGAAATCGTCAAACACATTCTGCTTTTTGTCGAGCATACCGGCCTGGTGCCATTGTTCCCCGTATTCGCCGCCGCCGCGCAGGTTGGCCAAGGCAAAGACGCCGCCCTTCTCCAGCCAGACTAACGTACTGACGGAAAAATAGGGACGGCGGCTGATGTTGAAACCGCCATAAGCGTTCAGCAAAGTGGGATTCTTACCGTTCAAAATCAGTCCTTTTTTATGCGTGATAAACATGGGAATTTTCGTACCGTCTTTGGAGGGATAAAAAACCTGTTTGGTTATATAACCAGTAGGATCAAAATCGAAGGTGGGTTTGCGAAATACAGTTAAGGCATCGTTGACAAAATCATAACGATAAATGGTCGTGGGGTATAAGAACGAGGTAAAGGAGAAGAACATTTCCGTATCGATTGCTTTTCCGGTTACTCCGCTGACGGTTCCGAGCGTCGGCAGCGGTATCTCGCGCACGAAAGTGCCGTCCATTCGATAGATTTTCAATTGATGGTGGACGTCGTGCATATAGGCGACGATCAGATGATGATTGACGCAGGCGACATAATCGATAACGTCGGTTTGTGGGGGGAGAATTTCCCGCCAGTTTTTTCGCTGAGGATTATTTATGTCTATCGTGATGATTCGACCGCGGGGAGCATCCAGGTCGGTTTGAAAATAAAAAAGGGTATCAATATTGCCGATAAAATCATAAGCGGCGTCGGCTTCGTCGAGCAGGCGGATCATGGGACCGGAGCTTTCAACGGGGCGGTAATAAATGCGATTTTTCGTATCCGTGCCGTGGTACACGTACAGAATAAGATATCGACCGTCCTCGGTAATGTAGGGGGAGAATCCCAGTTCCTTGGCGTCCGGACGCTCGTAAATTAACGGATCCTGAGATTGATCGGTCCCCAACCGGTGCCAATATACCCGGTTATAATTGTTGCGGTCTTTCGGCGCTACGCTATCCGGTGCGGGAAAGCGATCGTAGAAGAATCCCCGGTCGTCATGCTTCCAGGCGACGGAAGAGAATTTACACCAATGCAGCGTTTCAGGATAATCCTGTCCGGAATCGACGCGTCGGATTTTAATGGTTTGCCAGTCGCTGCCGCTTTGGGAAAGTCCGTACGCCAGCAACCGACCGTCGAAACTCAAACTGGCTCGGCTTATCGCGATCGTACCGTCGGCGCTTAACCGGTTGGGATTGATAACCACCTGCGGATCATCATTCAAATGGTCTTGACGATAAAATACGGACTGGTTTTGCAGACCGTCGTTTTTCCAGAAGAAATATCGTCCGCCCACGCGGGAGGGGCTGGAATAGCGGGGATAATTCCAGAGTTTCGTAATTCGGTCTAGTATCTCCTGATGAATGGGGACGTCCAGGAATTTGCGAGTGCGTTCGTTTTGCTGAGCTACCCAGGCTTGGGTTTCTTTCGAGTCGGCGTCCTCCAGCCAGCGATACGGATCGGCCACTTTGACGCCATAATAGTCCTCGACGATGTTATCCTGGCGCGCCTTGGGATAGCGGGACGTCTGGATTGCATCCTCGACGTGACAGCCGCCAAGCCAAAGACATGTTAACGCCAGAAGAATTCGGATTCCGGGAAAATTTTTCATCATACACTTTCCTTTGCTCAAGTACGATTGTGTTGTATATAACACGGCTAATACTACCGTAATGCCTTTCAATATCAGATTAGATTCGCTATCACTGATACGGCGGGTATTTTATAACGGAGCGACGCATTTTCCAAGCGGCTTTTTTATCCTTGGTTCCTGCCTGTTCAGATAAATCGCTATTTGCATTTCTTTCCGGTTTTCCTATAATGACAAAATGCAAAAGAGACGGAACTGTTACTCAATTAATATTTGATCAAAGGAGTCGCGATGAAAAGGCGGGAATTTTTACAAAGAATCGGATGGGGCGCTCTGGCCTGGTCTTTTTCGGGAATCACCAGACTTAGCCATGCGGCGGAGAAATCAAAACCTAACATTTTATTTATTTTTACCGATGACCAAACGTATGAGGCCTTGCATGCGTTAGGGTGTGATGAGTTGCAAACCCCCAATCTGGATCGCCTGGTGCGAAACGGCGCCACGTTTACTCATGCGTATAATCAGGGCGCCTGGCATGGGGCAGTGTGTGTGGCCAGTCGAACGA
>CAZNQT010000155.1:0-9270 GCA_964574885.1 uncultured Pirellulales bacterium | reverse complement strand
TGAAGGTCGGAGTGAAATTTTTTCCGGTGCTATCGATGATGTCCGGATTTACAATAGAGCATTAGATGCCGCTAAAATCGAGGCTCTCTACAACGCTGGCGTGGGTTCAAGCAATCAATCCCCTCAAGCCGACGCGGGGCCGGATCAAACCAATATCATCGATCAGGATAAAAACGGTTCCGAATCGGTTACGCTCGACGGATCCGGTTCTACCGATCCCGACGGTACGATTCAATCCTATGTTTGGAGAGATCGTGCCACTCAGATCGCCACCGGCGCAACGCCGACGGTTGCTCTCAATGTTGGCACACATACTATTACCTTAACCGTTACCGACAACGAAGGCGCCACCGATTCCGATACGATGATTGTTACAGTCAAGCAGCCGCCGACCGCCAACGCCGGAAGCGATCAACCGAATGTGATCGACAGTAATAAAGATGGTACCGAACCGGTTACCTTACATGGCTCGGCATCCAGTGACGCCGACGGCGCCATCCAAAGCTATATCTGGACAGAAGGGGCCAATCAAATTGCCATTGGAGCGACCCCTGCTGTTACCTTGGGAGTAGGTATTCATACAATTACCTTGACCGTCACCGATAATGATAACCTGACCGATACCGATACCGTGGTGGTTACGGTCAAGCAGCCGCCGACCGCCAACGCCGGAAGCGACCAGTCCGATGTGATCGACGCCGACTGGAATGGCAACGAACCCGTCACCCTCGACGGCTCCGCTTCGACGGATAACGACGGCGCCATCAAAAGTTACCAATGGCACGAGGGGGCTTTGCTCCTGGCCTCCGTCGCCAATCCGACCGTTACACTCTCCGTCGGGGATCATACGATTACCCTGACCGTCACGGATAATGACGGCTTGACGGATACGGATACGGTCCTGATCTCCGTCAACCGGCCCGTCCAGCATGAGATCAATGCAACTGTCGTTGGAACCGGCGGCGCCATCGAGCCCGGCGGAACCACTCAAGTATATGAAGGCGCTGATCTACTCTTCACGATTACTCCTTCTCTGGGATATGCAGTCGCCGATGTATTGGTGGATGGCGTCAGTCACGGGACAATCACCTCCTACACCTTCACTAATGTTACAGAAGATCATACCCTCAGCGCCAGTTTCACCGTAATCGCCCAAGCCTACATCATCACCTCTTCTGCCGGCGTCGGTGGCAATATCACTCCCGACGGTGCGGTGCAGGTAAACCACGGCGACGAACAATCCTTTATTATCACTGCCATTCAGGGCTACCAGATCAGTGACGTTATCGTCGATGATGTTTCCCAGGGTGCGATCACTACCTACACCTTTAGTGATGTTACGGATAATCATACGATCAGCGCCAGGTTCACTGAAACCACCCAGGCCTACGCCATCACCGCTTCTGCCGGCGCCGGTGGCAATATCACTCCCAACGGTACGATCCAGGTAAACAGCGGCGGTGAGCAGACCTTTGCTATTACCCCCGATCAGGGCTACCAGATCAGCGACGTCCTCGTCGATGGCATCTCCCAGGGCGCCATCGATACCTACGCCTTCAGTAGTGTTACGGAAGATCATACGATCAGCGCTAGTTTTTCCGCTATCGGCTTCTATACCATCACTGCTTCTGCCGGTACCGGTGGCGCTATTAATCCCGCTGGCGCCATCCAGGTAACACAAGGTGAGAACCAGACCTTTATAATTACACCTGATGAAGGATATAGTATCGACGATGTGGCAGTGGATAGTGTATCCCATGGTGCGATAACCCAATACACATTTGCCCATGTCAATGCGAACCATACTATTACGGTCAATTTCGCACCGCTTACCTATACCATCACGGCCTCGGCGGCGAAGGGCGGTTCGATTACGCCCAGTGGGGAAATTCAGGTCCAGCACGGCAATCATCAAACCTTTACGATCACTGCGGATCCTCAATACAAAATCGTTAAAGTACGGGTGGATGGCAGTTCGGTTGGCGAGGACTCTTCCTATACCTTCCATAACGTAACTGAAGATCACACCATCGAGGTTTCTTTCGCCCGCGCCCCCCACAACATCAATGCGTCTGCAACGCCGGGCGGCAGGATCGAACTCAGTGGCGATATTGCGGTGGAGGATGGCGCCGACCAAACCTTCCAAATGTACCCCGATCCCGACTACTATATCGCCAATGTCGTCATTGATGGCGTATCGCAGGGACAAATCAGTTCCTATAAGTTCCATAATATTACTCAGGATCATTCGATCTTTGTATCGTTTGGCCGTACCAATTCGGATATCGACGATCTGACGCCGCCGAAAGTTATGAACTGCTCTCCCGATGCTGATTCGATACAAGCCCCTTTAAACACCTTGATTATTTTGCATGTTACCGACACGGAAACCGGCGTCGATCCGAATTCGATCACGATTCGAGTGGGAAGCCAGGTGATATATACCGACGGAGCCAACGAGTACCTCAGTGAAAGCGGGCGTTGCCGCCGCGTTGGCGCCCAGACCGATTATGCCTTCACGTACCAACCATTTGCGTTGTTTGATCTTAACCAGGAAGTCACCGTCCAGGTCGAGGCCGCCGATTATGCCGGCAACTGGCTGACGAACAATAACAGCTATACCTTCCAAACCGAGATGAGATCGTTCGGAGGCAATCGAACCGTCGATCTCGATAATCGTATCCCCAAAGACTACCCCGTCACGGCTATGGATAGCCAGGGCAATATCTGGGTAGCCTGGCAAGCCGGTTCGGAAGGCAGCCGCAACGTCTATGTCGGCAAACTCACTGCCGGCCAGACCGAGTTCGCTACCGCCGTCAAGATTACCGGTTTGACCAGCGATCAATGCCGACCGGACCTCGCCATCGACCAGCAGGATACCCTGCATCTAGTGTGGCAGGACAAACGACGGGGCAACTGGGATATCTATTATCGAAGCTCGGCCGATGGTGTGAATTGGACGGCTGAGGTGCCGCTGATCGAATCGGACCAGGATCAGGCCCAGCAAACCAATCCTCAAATCGTAATTGCTTCTAACAACCAGACTTACGTAGTTTGGGAGGACGACCGCAACGGTAATAGCGATATTTACGGGGTGAGCTCGGAAAATGGGTTTGTTTTGAAAAATTGGTATTCAGTGGCGGACAACGGGGCCGACCAGACGATACCGGCACTGGTTGCGGATGCGGCGGGGGGTGTGTATGTGGTGTGGACGGACCAGCGAAACGGATCGGCGGATATCTATGGCGCCAGCAATCTGAACGGGCCGTGGGCGAATGTTGTCCTGGTTACGGGCGCCGCCGAGCAGAGTGATCCGGCGATTGTGGCGGAAGAGAGCGGATCGATTCTGCATCTGGCGTGGGTACAGGAAAATAACGGAGATCCGGATATATATTACGCTGCTACGAGCGGGGGACTTGGCGGGGCGCCGCTGACGGGAGTGAACCTGGTAGATGACAGTTCGGGTGCGGCTCAGAGCGATCCGGCAATTACGACGGTTGGCAGGACGGGAATCGATTTGAAGGTCTGTGTCTGCTGGCAGGATGAGAGGAATACGCCAGGGGGAAGCGCCGATCGTGATATTTACTTTACCGAGGGCGTCGCTGCGTTCGGTACGAACGTTCTGGTTACGGACGAATCCAGCGGCGCCGGTCAGCTTCACCCGGCGCTGGGGATTGACTCGGATGGGAAAGCATATCTGATCTGGGTGGATTTCAGTTCCGGGATGGCCGAAATTGAGTACGGCGGTACGACGCGGATTGCCTCCGAGCCGCTGGCGGAGAAAACAATCGTCGCGAGTCAGGGCGGAACCGTAGGCGCGCATCCGGATCAAATCAACAGCATCGATGACGTATGCGTAGAGATTCCCGCCGGCGCCTTATGGTCGGATTTGAAGGTGACGATTCATGCGATTGAAAATCCGAAGGTTCTAACCTCTTCTTCTATTGAGGATATCATCGCTCGATATGAATTCGGTCCCAGCAGTACGCAGGAATTTGCCAAACCGGTGACGATTACGATACCGTTTGCCGCGGCGCAAGACACCAGCGAAACCGTCTATTGGTACAATCCCGAAACCGGGTATCTCAGTCAAACGGGAATCTCATATATTGAGGTGATTGAACTATCGGATACGCTGCACGCAGTCCGGTTCCAAACGACCCACTTTACCCAATACGTCGTAGCGGTGGAAATCAGCGGCGATAATGATGACGACGGCGGCGGCGGGGGTGGTTGTTCGATGTCATCGTATCCGGTCGGGCCGGGAGGGGTCGTCGGATACTTCCTGCCGTACACAGTTTTACTCGTGATTCTATGGGTTCTCAAGCGCAGAGATAGAATCAGAAATAACAGCGGCACCCGATCGATATATAAATGACGAATGACGAAATTCGAATGACGAATCAATGAAGAAAAGCTAATGACGAATAAACATTGATGTTATGAATTATTATTCGTTTTCACTTAGTGATCGCCGAACGGCAATTCCACTGGGGTTAGAGACGGTCTTAGTGGTTGTAATGACGATGTCGTTGCTGCGGGTGCTGGCTCAACCGTTCGCCGGTTCGTCTGGATGGATATTAATACCGCTGGCTCTGACGACGGCGGCGCTTTTACCCATCGTGTTACGCAAACGTTCCCTGAACGAACTGGGAATCCATCAGGAGGGGATATGGCACAGTATTTATTTATGCGGTTTGGCATGCATAACGCTGTTCCCCCTGGTTCTAGGCGGGATGGCGTTGATGCAACGATATGAGTTGGCGATACCGTTAGCCGCAGTCATAAAGGAGAATGACTGGGGCAGATGGCTCCTTTATCAATTTTTCTACGTGGCGGTAGCGGAGGAGTTATTCTTTCGGGGCTATCTGCAAGGGACCTTACTGCGTATCGTTGAAGGATCGACTTCCTCCGGCCGACGGTTTTGGAACGGCATGACAGTGTTGGTTTCGGCAATTCTCTTTGCGCTGGCTCACTGGCTTGTCCTGGGAACTCCGATAGCGGTTCTGACCTTTTTTCCTGGTCTGGCGTTGGGCTGGCTGTTCCTGCAGACGCGGTCGCTGCTTGCGCCGATATTATTTCACGGACTGGCGAATACCTTTTATGCAATCGGCGTGAGTTTTTTCGGGTAGTTATGTATTACCCCCAGGATTTCGCACTGATTCAGGCTGTGAAATCCATTTCACATACTCTTTCGGTCAGCGTTGCTTAACCTCTGCATCCTCTAAACCGTTCCAGACTCCATAGCAAAAGTCATTCAGCCTCTCATCCAGTACTATCTTCGCCCTTGTCTGTCCAAAAGCAAACTCCGCTGTCTCAACCGCCCGCGACAATGGACTTACAAAAGCGGCAGCAATCCTTCGCACGATCTCGTTCTTAACTTCTTAATTCATAAGCATTTATAATAAACGAGCATCCCTCTGTGGGGAGAAATATTCCATCGTCGGAAGCATTGGATATATGGCGGTTGGGCGACCGGAAAAAGTGCTTGTGAAGTATCGCAACTTGACGATAATGATAGTTCTGTGATGTCCAAACAACTTATTAGGACATAGGGAAATGGCAATGCCCGATGGACAATAACCATGCAATCCTTAACCATTTTTTTTAGGAGGAAGACCCCCTATGAATGAAAACTCAAAATACACAACGACGCGTCGAGAGTTCCTCAAGAATACCGGTCGCATCGCCGCGGCTTCGGCTCTGACAGCCGGGATCAGCCCGGGCCTCTATGCCGCCGGCAGTGATACGATCAATCTCGTGCTGGTCGGCTGCGGCGGACGGGGAACCGGGGCGGCTTCGAATGCCCTGTCGGCCCAGTACGGCCCGATCAAGCTGGTGGCGATGGCCGATATATTTCAGCATCGACTGGACAGTAGTTTTAAAAATCTGAAAAACCGACACGACAAACAGATGGACGTTCCCAGGGATCGGCAGTTCATCGGATTTGACGCCTATCAAAAAGCCATGAATTGTCTCAAACCCGGCGACGTCGCCATCTTCGCGACGCCCCCGGCTTTCCGCTGGGTGCACTTCACCTATGCGATCAAAAAAGGACTTAATGTCTTTATGGAAAAGCCCGTCACTGTGGATGGCCCGACCAGTCGGCGGATGTTCCAGCTCGCCAAAGAAGCGGATGACAAGAACCTCAAAGTCGCTGTGGGTCTGATGTGCCGTCACAGCCGGGCGCTCCAGCAACTGGCGAAACGTCTCCACGACGGCGAAATCGGCGAAATCATCATGCAGCGCGGCTATCGCATGCATGGTCCCGTAGGATACTTTGCCTCGCTGCCCAAGCCGCCCGGCATCAGCGACCTGCTTTATCAGATCCAACGCTTCCACAGTTTCATCTGGGCCAGCGGCGGGAACTACAGCGACTTTTACATTCATATCATCGATCATCTCTGTTGGATGAAAAATGACTGGCCGTTCAAAGCGCAGGCCTTAGGCGGACGCCATTACAAAACGAATCCGGAAGGTATCCCCTACGTCGATCAGAATTTCGATACCTATGCCGTGGAATATACCTATCCCGACGGTACGAAATTCATCATGGACGGACGCTGCATGACGGGCTGTAAAAACATCTACTCCAGCTACATCCATGGCAGTAAAGGATCGGCCATCGCTTCGAATAGTGGCGATTATGGGTCTCGTTCCAGCTCCTACAAATCCCAGAAACCCGATGAGGCACAGATGATCTGGCAATCCAAAATCCGACCGGAAGAACGCAATCCCTACCAGAACGAATGGAACGATCTGATCGACGCCATCCGCACCGACCGGCCCTACAACGAAGTCGAACGCGGCGCCCGGGCCAGCCTCGTGACGAGCCTGGGACGGATGGCCGCCCATACCGGACAGGAAATCACTTACGAACAGATTCTTAATAACAAACACGAGTTGGCCCCCGGGCTGGACAAGTTGACGATGGACTCGCCGGCGCCCTTACAGCCCGATGCCAACGGCAGATATCCCGTACCCCAACCGGGTAGAAACAAAGACCGCGAATATTAAGGTCAGGTGTCGAGCGGATGGCGATTGTGGCACAGCCGCCCTCGGCTGTGCTTCCTGGATCGGGTGACAGTCACGGAATCTTTGAAGTGGATGGCGATGGCCAACATTCGTCGGGAGGGCACGAACAAACGATAGTTTGTCCGTGGCGATTACCACGTACTCGTGCGTTTTGAGAATTTGAATTTCGATCATTGGAATTTGTTTCGGACTTCGATATTCGAATTTCGAATTGTACTCACCGAGTGGCAGCTTTAAGCGATTTTGCGAGCGTAAGGCTGGATGCTTGGAATTATTTAATTTTAGTTTTGGTTACCCATTTTCGAGGATTTGTATTATGGAAAAAGAAACCAGGGATAAACAAGATACTACATTACAGAGCAAATCCACCGTACCCTCCCGTCGAGACTTCCTCAGCGCCGGCGGCAAACTTGTCGCTGGCTCCGTACTGGCCGGCGCCGCTCTACCGGGCGCCTACGCCGCGGAGGATAATACCATCAAGCTGGCCCTCATTGGCTGCGGCGGTCGCGGGACCGGCGCCATCGTCAACGCCATGAACGACACCGGCAGTCCCAAAAAACTCTACGCGATGGCGGACGTCTTTGATTATCGTTTGCAAGGCAGTCTGAAAAATCTCTCAAACCGATTTAAAACGGAGGTGGACGTCCCCCCGGACAGGCAATTTCTCGGTATGGACGCCTTCCGCAAGGCCATGGATTTGATCGCACCGGGCGGCGTCGCCTTTCTGACCACCCCGCCCGCCTTTCGGCCCATACACCTCGAATATGCCGTCGCCAAAGGGTGTCATGTCTTCATGGAAAAATCATTTGCCGTCGATGCGCCGGGCATCCGCCGCGTACTCAAGGCCGGCAAAGAAGCCGACCGTAAAAACCTCAAGATCGCCGGCGGGCTCATGAGTCGCCACTATAAACCCCTGGAAATGGCGGTCGAGAAACTGCACAACGGCGCCATCGGCAATTTGATTACCTGTTGGGCCTATCGCGAGCACACACCGGTGGGATTCGCGCCGAAAACAGCGGGTGAAAACGAGATCGCTCATCAGATCCGTAATTATTCCAATTTCACCTGGCTCAACGGCAGTTTCATCCTCGATTGGCTCATTCACAATATCGACGTCTGCTGCTGGTGCAGGGATGCCTGGCCCGTTTCCGCCCAGGGGCAGGGTGGACGACAGGTACGAAAGAAACCCGACCAACTGTTCGACCACTATGCGGTCGAATATACCTTCCCCGACGGAACCCGATTATTCGCCCAGGGCCGACACATGGATAACTGCTGGGGCTTTTTTGGCGACGTCATCCACGGCGCCACCGGTTCCGCCGTACTCGGCGAAGGTGTCTCGATCCCCCATATTTATAAAGGGCATCAACAGGAGGATAAAAATCTGCTCTGGAAATATACCGGGCCGCGCCATAGTGGCTATGATGAGGAGCATAAATTACTCTTCGAAGCGATCCGTCAGAACAAACCCTATAACGAAACCGAACGCTGCGCTTACGCCGCCATGTCGGGCATCCTCGGCCGTATGGCCTCCGAGTCCGGACAAAAGATCACCTGGGAACAGGCCCTCAACTCCGACCGCGAACTCGCCCCCGGACTCGAAAACTTCACCATGGAATCCAATCCCCCCGTCATGCCTGACGAAAACGGAAACTACCCCATTGCCATGCCCGGGATAACAAAGGTACTGTAGAGGAAAATTTCGTAGGGTAGGCTCTGCTTACCATTTTATCTGATAATTTTTATGCTTGCCTTAAATGTAGGGGCGCCGGGTGGCAGCCTCAAGCGAGTCCACGAGCTTGGGGCTGGATAATACTGTAAACGTAGGGACTGCCCTCCCAGAGTCCCCTCTCCCAAGAGGGGGATCGTAGGGGAGGTTCTGGACAATATCATGATTGGGAATCGGTACCGTATGTTTGTAAGGAGTATTGGGTATGAATCAATGGAAAGTCATTATTCTCATGGGATTCCTGGGACTCGGGATGGGACTGGCGGGTTGTGCCAATACGACGATCCAACAACAAAATTTCGGGCAGGACGGGATGTTTATTCACGTGACCAGCGGACCGGATCAGCCCCATAAGGTCCTGATGGCCCTGCAGATGGCAACGATCATGATTGAGGATCGACCGGTTTTGATGTACTTTGATATACAAGGGGTGCGGGTGCTGCTCGCGGAGACGCAGGATGTACAAATGGCCCCGTTCGGCAAACTGCACGCCAAACTGAAAGAGA
>CAZNQT010000154.1:0-9288 GCA_964574885.1 uncultured Pirellulales bacterium | reverse complement strand
TTACGTAAACCTCCGGTACAGGTCCAGGGGGTAATCTCCACGGACAAGCTTCGCTTGTCCGTGCCACCCAACTGGGGGCTGGTATAAACCCTACGTAAAACGCGGGGTTAATTAAAACGGTTCGTGGATAGAGATTCTTCGCTGCGCTCAGAATGACGTTCAGGTTATGAACATTCTAAAGTTATTTAAGCATTCTAGCAAAACCAGCTAATACGGTTTCTGGATTCCCGCCCCCCGATCGGGGTCGAGGGCAAGCTTCGCGGGAATGACATACCATTGTCAGAGCGGGTTAGGATCTTGGCCAGGAAAAGATACGCAAAATAGACACAAATTTCCATCGTGTATTTACCACCCCCAAGCTCTCAGGCTCGCATGGCGGCGCCACCCATCGCTGGTATGGTACCGGTTGTGCCGTGTTAGGTTTAGCCGGAGCGGGAGATGAGCAGAAGTGCGGCGATGGCGGCGATGGCGACGACAACCAGAGCGGCTAATACGGCAAAACACCATATCAGTTTTCGATTCTGCCGGGTGAGCATTTCCTGTAGTTGCTGGCTGTGATGGGCGGAGGCGGCGTTCAGGTCGCGGAGGGCAGAGGTTTGGGCGGTGGAGTGGGATTCCATGCCTTGCATGGTTTGCTGGACCCGATTGAAAGATTCCACGAGTTGGATCTCCGTATCGCCGGAGGCTTCCAGTTGGCGAGTGATTTCGGCAAGTTTATCGACCTGCGTCTGGGAGAGGTCCGGCAGAGATTTGACGGATTCGGCGACCTGCTGCTGTCGCAGGGTTTGATTTCGGATTTCCTCGGTCAGGTCCTTCATGGCGGCCTGGCTTTCGGTGGATTCCGGCAGGGCGCGCAGGGACTGCGACATGTCCTCCAGTCGCTGGGTCATGTCGGCGGAATGGCGGCGCTGCTGGATGACATTATCGTTAATGGATTCGAGGACATCGACCAGACGGTTGAATCCTTCCTCGAGGGAAGGGGATTGGCGATCGTTTTTAGGGGGTTTGGAAAGCGAGGTTGACTCATCGGAATTTTTGTCGGCTTCCGGGTCCACGAGCATGCCGTCGGCATCGACCCGGATGACTTTACCCTGTCCCGGCCCGATCGGTTCCGGGGAGCGTCGCAGCCATCCGCCCACGCGTTTCCAGAGGGGAATCCTTGTCATAACTTTGCTCCTGTCGGGATGGTTGCATTCGAGTCCATCCGTTTTGAATCGTGGTTGCCTACTATAGTTACTGTACACTTTTATAGACGTATAATTCAAGGATTATTTTCTGTTTCCAATGATAAAAATTTGGCTCTACTCAGAAGGAAATGACGAAATGAATTAGCGTGTAGCGTATAACGGATAGGGGATAGGAAGAAGTTTTAGGTTCAAGGTTCAAAGTTTAAGGTTGGTAGGGGGGGTTGGTATTGGGCGACCACATGGGGTCGCCCCTACGGTTCTCTTTTGAGGCTGCTGCCACCCACCTGTACCGGACCTGGGAAGCACAGCCGAGGGCGGCTGTGCCACATTCGCCATCCAGCTCGCAGGCTCGGTGACTGCCACCCGTCGGGAAGTCTAAAGTCGTAGGTATTTCCCCCGTCGCAGGATTTGGTTATACTGGGATGATGGCCTCTGAATGTAGAATCCCTAAACGAAGAACGGTCTTGAGAGGGCCCCTGTCGCGTCGGAGCCGTCGGCTGATCACGGCGGTGTTGGCGGTGGGTCTGGCTCTACTGATTGCGATAGATCGGCTGGGCGTACGGACCCGGCCGAAAGAATCGGATCAAACACGGTATCACGATAAAACGTTTACCGTACTTAAGGTGGTGGATGGGGATACGCTGGATCTGGACGTGGAGGATTTGTTTACTCATAAGCCCTACACGCGAGTACGATTGTGGGGCGTGGATACGCCGGAAACGCATATCTGGAAAACGTCAAAGGATTCAACCGAACCGAAACAAGCAAGTCCTATGTATTATGGTCCGGAGGCGAGTGCGTTTACGAAACATCTGGTAGGGCATAAACGGGTGACGGTAGAGTTGGAGCCGATGGAAAAATCGCGAGGGAAATATCGTCGTCTGCTGGCGTATATATATCTTCCGGACGACAGGATGCTGAACGAGGAACTGATTCGCCAGGGCTACGGCTATGCGGATGAACGATTTCGTCATGTGTACCGCAGGCGATTTCTGGACTTGCAGAAAGAGGCCCAGCGGGAACAGCGCGGTCTGTGGAAGGAGGTCAAACCGGAGCAGATGCCTGACTGGTATCGCAAGCGACGGGAGAAACAGAAATAGAGTCCACAGTCCACAGTCTTCAGTCCACAGCGAAAAAGTAGATGAGTAGATGGGAAAAATTAGATCTCAGTGCTCAGTGCTCAGAAAGAGAGTGAAGGTGAGAAGGGTGTGAAGAGTGAGAATGGTGTGGGCTCAGCGGTAGAATCGTTAAAATCGGCATAAAAGTTTTATTCGGTCGGGAGTTTGATCATTTTCGGGCCACGGGGTGGATTTAGCCTGGTATTCTGAGGACAAATCTCTAAAATTCCTTGCTTCGGAATGAGCGAGCCGTTAGAATAAGGCTAGGAGGCCAGAGAACTCTTTCGGAGGAGAAGAGAAAATGAACCAGCACGACGCACCGAAGCCTGTCCCCTGTTCCCGCGCGATAATCCCGGTGGCCAACTTTCGCCCGATATGCCGCGAAAGGGCCCAGTTCCCGATGCTCCGTTCGTCGGATACGCATTATGGAATTCCGTCGCCGAACGGATCGGAACTGACAGATGTCTCCGGTCCTGAAGGGTAGGCACATACCGTAGATTCAAGGTGTGCGATGCACACCCTACCGGTTTCAAGTTATTTCCAGTATTTGCGGGGTTTTTCCCAATGCCGGATTTGGGACATATATTTTTCCCGATTCGGTTCAAACGTGGGACTGGTTTCGTGGTTGTGGCATTCCTCACAGGCGGTGAAGATCATGCGGTATTTGACGTCGGGTTCTTCGATGTGAGCACTGCCGGGTCCGTGGCAGGTTTCGCAACCCACGTTAGCCAAGTCGGGTGTTTTTTCCCTCGAACGATATCCGCCGACGTACTGCATACCGACGGTGTGGCAACTCACACATTCCGGATCGAACTGTCGATCTTTGCTTACGAGGGTATCAAGGGCGTGTCCGTGTTTCAATGTCTTCCATTTTGCATAAATGCTTTCATGGCACCCGCCGCAGGTGGAGTTGCCGACAAAGTCAAGTCCCTCGGGCGTGGCCTGACGGGGAAGTATATTCTCGTTCTCGATCAGGTCCTCCACTTGCAGTTCCAGTTGATATTTATCGATAAATTGCACCACTTTAGGATCGCGAGGATATTCGGCATCAATGGGAATACTGAAGAATTCGGCGTCGGTCAGGGTGGCATCGGAATCGACGGGGATAGTAAATCCGGCGACGTATTTTCCGAGTCTTCCGGTAGTGATAACGGCCGGCAGCCAACCGGTCGGTTCCACCATTTCCGGTTCATCGGCATAGCCCACTTTGACCAGCAGGTCCACGGCCCGGATCCGCCGTAACTTTTCGATTAAGGTTTCATCCTCCGAAGATACCAGGAGGATAATCAATTTGTCTTTCTGACGCTGTACGGGAGCGATTCTCTTGTTTACGAAAAATTCCACCACTGCTTCGACCGGGTCCTGGAGTTGTAATTGCCGACCGAGATGGCTGTCGGCGATGGGTCGCGGGTCGGAAACCGCCACGACCAGACAATCGAGTTTTCGCTCCTGTCGCTGGAGCGTTTTTTCGAGGTACCCGACAATTCCGTACGCTTTACGGACTTTTTCAGGCAGGTTGGTAGCAATACTGACAGGCCGTTGGGCGATGTTGAGGCCCAGGTTTTCTTTCAGGATACCGATTTCGCGTCCCGTGAGAGCAATAGCATCGTATTGAAGCCGCTTCATACTGTACAGAAAGGTTTCGAGTTTGAGCTGCGCCTGACGGTCGTCGCGATCGATGATCGGACCGGCATCCAGCAGAAGTCGAGTCTTCGGCTTGACGGGTTGCAGGACCCGAGTGCGTCGGTCAATGCCTCCAAGTTGTCTTTCCGTGCAGCCGCACGGCTCCAGTTGTCCCATCCAGTTCCCGGTAAAGATTAATACGAAACCATTATCAGGGATCTGGGGGACATCCATGATCTCGGGCGGTGTGTCCATGTGAGCGTTGTCGTTATCGGTCGGTCCCACTTTTTGACAACCGAAATGACCGACGAAAACCATTCCTCCGGCTGCCATACCAATTAGGATACCGATAATAATAGATTGACGGTAATGACGAAAATTTGTTTTGCGTCTGGCCTTACTCATGTTTGCACCGAAAAAAGATCCTTCGTTTCCAGAACTCATCAGGTACATCGTCCGTATTTTTTTACAGAACCGCGTAACAATTAATCTTTAGGGAATTATCCGGATCGTCCTTGATTTGAACGTTTAGGGTATCGTACACCGTTTTTTGTTTTGGATTCTCCGGGATTTGCATTTCGATTTCCAGTTTGTATTCATTCATAATTTTTTCAATGTTCTTGACCCGTACCAACCCGTTATCACTGTGGATTTCCCCCAATTCGAAAGGTTCCTTGAAATTAGAGACGATGGAAATAAACCCCGTCACTTTTTTTCCGGGCCGGGCGTCTGAAAACAGTTTCGTGGAAGGAAACGCTGCATAGGGCGGAATGATATGGTAGCCAATCGTAGTACTTCGGGATTTGGGATGGCTCAGTCGGAGCGTAATCAGCCCGTTTGTTTGTTTCGTATTCAGCGAAGAGCGGTCCACTTTGAGGGTTATCGTATGGGTGGAAGCGTTTTTGGATTTGTCGAAACCCAGTTGAATGGCTTTATCCGGGCACTGGGCACTAAGGATACGAAACGGTTTACTATCGTCACTGGAAATTTTCAGCGTGATATCCGGCTGTTTTTCCTTGCTCAATTTAATTTCGAAGCGCTGAGGTTCCACCGTGATGTATCGTTTTACCTCGGCGATTAACCGCACTGCCAATACAGACGGCAGGGCCGGCGGCAAGGTGGGAATTCGAACCGTCTGAATCGCTTTTCCCGGCCTCGTGGAAGTCGTGAAGGTGACCTGTAAGGTTACCGACTGATCCGGTTCGAGAACTTTGGTTTTCAACGGCGCCAGTACACATTTACAGGAGGGTATCAGCTTTCCGATTTTCAGGGTTTCCTTACCGTCGTTGGTCAGTTCGAACGAAGTTACCAACTTCTGGTTCTGATCGACTTTTCCGAAATCGTGCAGGACTCGATCGGCGCTGAGGTGACCGGCATCGGAGCGTCGTCCGCTCGGAACAATCGTATCCGGCGGCGAGGGTGTGCTTGACGGTTCGGCAGGCGTTACCGAGGGAGGAGTTGGTTTTGGTTTACATCCGGGTACGCACAGAAGCGAAATCAGGAGCAGTAAAAGGACGGCGAGGTCGACTCGAGATTCCGTCCGGCAGGCGTGATGATTTTGGTTACGGAGACGTATGCTCTTACTCTCATCCAGGGAATTAACACGCTTCATATTCAGTCTTCCTTTAATTAAGGCGTCAGGCGTCGGCCAGGTGCATTATCGGATCATGGAATAACAGAGAATCCGTAAGCTACCCATAGGATCGTTCTTGATTTTAACGTTCAGGTAGTCACTCGGCATACGCTGTTTACTATTCGGCGGAACGGACATTTGCAGAAGGAGTTTATATCCTTTGGCCGTTTTCTCGGTTTTCAGCACTTTGATATATCCTTTTTCACTTTTCATTTCTCCCAGTTCGAACGCTTCTCCATAGTTGGAAACGATATCAATCTGGGCCTGAGCGGATTGTCCCGGTTTGATGGCGGTGAACCGTCGAACCGTCGGATGGGCCGCATAGGGCAGGACCACTTGATAGGGCACGGAGAGGTTTTTCGTAGTCGGATGATTCAAAAATATGGTAATGATGCCGCTTTGCGGTGATTTCTGGAGGAGATCCAGTTTCGGTTTTACGGTAATCGTATGCTTCGTAGCCGAACTTTTCATATCATAGATCAGGCCCAATGCTTTATTGCTGGAGCGGACGTTGGTAATTTGAAACGGTTTTCCATCGGTGCTTTTCAACACGAGTGGGGGCAGGTTTTTCATGTTGCCGCGTAATTTCAATTCCAAACGAGTCGGGGTTACTTCGATATATCGTTTGACCTGAGCCGTTACTTGTAAAATCAAGGCATCGGGCAGGGCGGGAGGTTCGGTAGTGATCCGCGCCGTTTTCGTCACTTTTCCCGCCATGGAAGGCGCCGAAAACGTAAGCGTCAAGGGAATCGACTGACCCGGCTCAAGGATTTTGGTTTGTAATTTCGAGGCCAGACAGGAACAGGAAGTTTGTACATTACGTATTTTCAGGGTTTCTTTGCCGTCATTCTTAAGGATAAATTTGGCCTGGAGTTTAGTACGAGGTTCCACCATGCCAAAGTCGTGCACGACTTTATCCGCGCTGAGATGCCCGGCATCTGATCGCCGCTTCTCTTGTTGGATCATCGCCTTCTTGCGTAGTGCCTCCAATCGTTGCGCGGCGGTTAGGTTATCCATGGCTTTTTCACCGTCGGTATGTTTTTCGGCGGTATTCGACGCCGAGGTTGCACCGTTTTCCGGTGGGGCCGCTTTTTGTTTGTCAGATTGGCAACTGTTGAGTCCCGTGATCATCAGACCCAGGGACAGTAAGCATATCCACGTTACTTTTTGTTTTCTCATTGTGAACCTCCGTTTGATGGTCTCTTTCTAATCTATGGAGTAATTACCTTATGCTTATGGTTTCATAGAACCCGTACAACATTAATTCCTTAACACTTCCACATGCTCCGCCACGCATTGGCTCAGTGCCTCTAATTCATATCCTCCCTCCAGGAGAGACAGCAGACGTCCGGCACAGTATTCCCGGGCCAAGGCTTTTATCTCCCGGCTCAAGGTCCGAAATCCCTCGTTGGTCATATTGATCTGGGCCAGGGGGTCGCGTACGTGACCATCGAAGCCTGCCGAGATCAGGATGAACTCGGGTCGAAAAATCTGGGCGGCAGGCAGGAAATTCACCCGGAACATCTCCAGGCACTCTTTATCGCCGGCGCCCGGTTCCAACGGTAAATTCAACGTTGTTCCTCTGCCCAACCCTTTGCCGATCTCCTCCGGCCAACCGGTCCCCGGATACAGTGTCGCCGGATGCTGGTGCAGAGAACAATAGAATACCGTATTATCACTCTCAAAGGAATGCTGCGTTCCATTGCCGTGGTGTACGTCCCAGTCCAGTATTAAAATACGAGTAAGCCCATGTCGCTTCTGTAGATATCGACAGGCGACGGCCACATTATTAAACAAACAAAATCCCATAGAACGATCCCGCTCGGCATGGTGCCCCGGGGGTCGCAGCGCCAGAAAAGCATTATCGGCCCGTCCCGATATTATACGGTCGCAAGTCGCCAGAGTCATGGCCACCGCTTCCCGGGCGACCTCGTAGGATTCAGGGGAGATCGCCGAATCGGGACAATCGATAAATCCCAGCCCTTCATCGCAGGCCGCTTTTAATCGTTGAATATACTCTTTCGTGTGAATCTGTCGAATCCACTCGTCCGGCTCGACCCGATCGGCTATGGATTGAAGTTGATCCCAATGTCCATTACTCTGAAGCTTCTCGACAATACACGTCAGTCGGACGGGCCTTTCCGGGTGCTTACCGGTACGGTGCTCCAGAAACTTATCATCATAGCCAAATATCGTCGTCACCATTCTACCTCTCTAGCCGTAGGGTGTAACATTGCATTATACCTAGAGGATTCCCGGAGGTCAAACAGGGGCTGCCTATTTGTAAAGGTTTGTTAAATAGATATTTACAACAGATTATAATGTATGCCCCGGCAGCGATCGCACATGCGGTCCCAACTTTCCGGATTTATGGCAGTGTGGAATTTCATTACCCAAGGGATATATTTCTATGAGGGAACAACGGAGGAATGATGTTCGAGAATCTGCTCCGTATCATTTCCGATCCAGGTAACCAAGGTAAAACGGGCTTTTACATTCTTCACAGTTTGGTCTTCCTGATAGCGAAATGTGTATTGGCCGCTGTATATTTTGCTATTTCCCAGCATACGGGTAGTCAACTGCGTGATGAAGGCCTCGAGGGAGTCCAGGCGGAGGAAATGGTCAAAATAATCGCGGATCTGATCCAAACCATCACGACGTATTTGGGAAAAAGTACCCCATAAAGTGGCATTGTCGGCATACAAACTAACGACCTTATCCACATCCAGATCATTCACATATTGCAGCCATCGGTCGATCATTTTACGTCTCCTGCTATCGTCGATTTGAGGTTAGTGTCAATTAACTTTCTCATCAACCAATATATATAGGCAAATCATAGAGAAGTAAATAAGTAGCAGAGTATCGCCGGAAACCAACCGATAGTATGGTTGATAAAACCATGATGGATCATTATCCTAATGATGTTTGGAGCTGGTAATATTATACCCTAAAAGGTAATTGACATGACGATCCGCGTAAATTTTATTTCGCTGGGCTGTGCGAAAAATCTGGTGGACAGCGAACGACTGTTGGCGTTGCTGGGGGAGGCAGGTATGGTTTTGGTATTGCCGGATGATGAGGCGGATGTAACGATAATCAATACGTGCAGCTTTATCGCCGAAGCGCGCGAGGAAGCGTTCGAAGCCATCGATGCGGCCCTGGACCAAAAAGCGAACGGCCAAACCGGACATGTTGTCGTCGCAGGATGTCTGGCCCAGCACTGGGGCCATAAGGTTCGGAAACGCAATCCCGAGATCGATGCGGTAGTAGGACTTTCGTCCCGCGAACAGATAGCGGAGATTGTGCAACGGGTAGTGGCAACTTCGAATCCGGATCGGGAAACGCTCACATCGGTGTTTGTGGAACCGTTTCAAAAACAGGTCTATGACGATCGGACTCGACTGCGCCTGACGGAGGCGGGCTGGGCATATCTGCGGATCAGCGAGGGCTGTGATCGGGGGTGCAGTTTCTGTACGATCCCGCGTATCCGGGGTCCGTTTCGCAGTAAGGATCCTGAGGTAATACTCGCCGAGGCCGAGGAACTGGTAAACGACGGCGCGTTGGAACTGAACCTGATCGGGCAGGAAACCACCAGCTACGGTTTGGATATCGGCTACGAGGGAGGTTTGGCGAATCTATTACGCCAATTGAATCAGATCGGTGGTTTGCGGTGGCTGAGAGTTCTCTATGCCCATCCCGCGACGATGGACGAGGAACTGATAGC
>CAZNQT010000153.1:0-9334 GCA_964574885.1 uncultured Pirellulales bacterium | reverse complement strand
GGATAACGTAAAGATATTCGCCGACCAGCCGTTGTGGGCTGAGCAGGCCAAACTGACCAATAAAATCGCCACCCAGGGATTCTGCGCCGCCACTGCCAATGCCGAGATCGGCAGACACAATGCACAAACCAGCATTACCGTCTTACGGGCCCGACGGACCGGCCAGCCTCGACCGATCAAATAACCGGGAAACCAACCCGCGATATTACCCAACAAGATCGCCAGCCCGTAGGTCAACGGCAGTGCAAACGCCACTTCCTTGATATCGAAGCCGCGATTGTCGTACAGATACAACGGCAACCAATGCATATAAAACCACCAGACCGGATCCGTACAGAATTTACCGATCATAATGCCGTACGTAGCTTTGTGATGTAGTAATTGTTTCCAGGAAGTCTTGGCCTGCTCTGGTTCATTATGAGCATCCTTGCTTGGATTTAAATGTTTCGGCTGTTTATAGAGAAGCGGCCACAACGCCACCAGGATAAATCCCGAAGATCCGATCAGGATAAACGTCCATTGCCAACTCAGATTCAGAGCGATAGCGGCGAAAAGCGGCGGTCCTATCACTGCGGACAGACTTGGTCCGCTGTTAAAGAGAGACGTGGCAAACGCCCGCTGTTTGATGGTAAACCATTCGGCAACGGATTTGATGGCGGCGGGAAAATTACCCGACTGCGTCAGCCCCAGGGCGCCCCGCCAGCACGTTAGCGTCACCGCCGAACCACTCAAACCGCTTAACGTGGCCACAATCGACCAGGAAACGATACATAACCAATACCCCAGTTTCGTACCCAACCGGTCGATAAAACGCCCGGCTACCAAAAACCCCAACGCGTACATCGTACGAAACGCTGTCTGGATATACGTATATTGGATATCCGTAATCGTATAATCTTGGCGAATCTCTTTGATGACGACGCCCAGCACGCCGCGATCCAGGTAATTGATCGTCGTTGCCGCAAAGAGCAGCGAAAGGATAATCCAGCGATAATTGCTCTGACGGGAATTCTCGGTCGTCTCTTCCATGGATCAGTATTTTCCGTACGCTTGTAGGGTTTCGTACATCGCGACGATGTTGTCCGGCGGTACGTCCGCCTGAATATTGTGCACCGTATTAAAGACGTAACCGCCCCCGGGGGCCAAGGCTTCGATATTCCGTTTCACTTCCTCTTGGACCTGTTCGGGCGTACCGTGAGGCAGGGTATCCTGCGTATCAATACCGCCGCCCCAGAACGTGATGTCGCTGCCAAAGTCCTTTTTCAGTGAATCCGGTTCCATACCTGCGGCGGTAATATGTACGGGATTGAGAATATCGATTCCCATGTCGATAAAATCAGGCAGCAGTTCCCGCACCGAACCGCAGGAATGGAAGAATATAAACGCATCCGGCGCCTTTTGTTTCATAAACGAGATGAGTTTTTCCTGCCGCGGCTTAATCACCTTGCGAAACGTAGCCACGGAAATCAATTGCGAGGTCTGCGTCCCGAAGTCATCCCCCTCCGCCAATACATCCACTACGTCATGCAATTCACTCAGAGCGGTTTCCCAGTAATTCAGTTTCGTTTCCAAAACCTTATCGAGCAATCGGCCGGCATTTTCCTCGTCCGCCAGCAGATCGATCAGACAATCCTCCATCCCCCGCAGGCGTATCGCCATCTCCAACAGACCCGCACAGATACTCTTTAAAACCACCGGATACCCCGCCTGGCGATATCGAATCGCCTGATCGCGCAGACCGGCTATCCGATCCGAATTTCCCGTATCAGGCCAACCGTGGGCATCGATCAGTTCCGCTGAAAGGGTCTTGCCCTGCATCGGACTCTGATATAAATCGTACCATAAACCTTTGGTTTTCGAGAAACGATACCCCAGCCCCCAGTCATCAACGTGCGCAAGATACGTCCCGTCGTCCTCATCCTGAAAATCATAGTTGTGATTGCTGATGGGCCACAGCCCCCGCGTATCCACTCCGAATTGTGCCATTACGTCGTCATCCGGAATGCAGATCTGTTGAATTGCGTCACAAATCGTAGGCTCCGTCTGCGGCAATCCCAGATACTCGCGCAACTTCCGATACGCGATCACGGAAATACCCGTCACCTGCGTGGACGCTAAATCCAACGGCACGCGATCCGGTTCTTGATGATGCAGAGCGGCCAGTAATCGTTCTCGATGGTTCATAATGATCCCTACTTCTATCAAACGAACCAGAGATCTTCAAGAAGAATTTTCAAACCGATACTGATAAGGATAACGCCTCCGACGAATTCCATGCGATGGCCCAATTTGGAACCGAGCTTACGACCCAGGTGCATCCCCAGAATCGTCATCAGCCCGGCCACTACGCCAATGATTACACTGGGAATCCAGACCGACACGCCGATAATGGCCATACTCAATCCGACCGCCAGCGCGTCGATACTCGTCGCTACCGACAGTATCACCAGCGACCAGCCGCGGGTCGGATCAGCGTTTGGATTCTCGTCCTTTGCCCCAAAGGATTCATAGATCATTTTCCCCCCGATAAACGACAACAATCCGAACGCAATCCAGTGATCGAAGGCGGCGACCCATTTTTGAACGGTCACGCCCGCCAGCCAACCCAGGATCGGCATCAAACACTGAAACAATCCGAAATGCCACGACAACCGAAAGATCGGCCGAAACGACAATTTCGGCAGCCGTATCCCCACCGCAATCGCCACCGAAAACGCATCCAGCGCCAAGCCCAACGCTAACGCCAATATCGTCCATAAACTCATAATGAATTCGATTACCTATTAACTACCACAAGGAGGGCGTGCATTGGTTCCCGCGGCGTAGCTCTGCAAAGCCGGGCACACCATTCATTCTATAAGCGTGCCACGGCCATCTTGGCCGTGCGTTGCGAATTTACCCTCTACGATTTCGACATGGCCGATACGGCCATGGCACTCTTTTCACGTATAACTCCGTCAATACCCGCTTAAATTCATTGTGATCACATCATAACAGAAAGGGTGTCTCACTGCAGATACTTTTTCAATGAGAACCTGTCAAATCAAGGGTGGTAGCAACCGAGTCTGCAAGGTGGATGGCGAATACCCCCGTTCATCTGCGTTTATCTGCACTGCTTTTTCAGGGATTGCATTATTCAAAGCCTGCTTCACGATCCTTCTGGGAAGTTAACGAAAGGCGCATTGGCCTGTTCCTTGCTTCCTCCTCCGCCAGGATCATCCGTGACAAATCCCGGCTAAACACTACCGCGCCGTCGCGACGCAGATGGCATCCATCGTGACTGGGATAACCGAAGGGATCCACGTCCAACCAAATGCCCCCGGCCTTTTCGAACGCCGCCTTAAATTCTTCTTCCTCGAATCCGCTGAGTTCATTCTCCAAGGCCACCATCTCCTCCACCGTCGGCGGCCGAAACGCATACACCCGGATTCCTTCCTGTCGCCAACTCGATACGGTGTTCAACACGTTCGCCACGATTTCCGCGGACACATAATTATTATTGAAAATGTTATAACGGGCGTCCTGTAGATAACCGCTGTAATCGGCCGACTCGCTATACGCCGCCATCCAGCCATCCGCAAATACCTCTACATATTTCGGGGGCGTCCCTTTGTTGGCCCACCGCCCGCCAAATATCTCGTTACGAGTTATCGGCGCCATATGACACAGAAGCCTGCGAAACCATCTCGCCAGAGTCACCGACTGAAACGCGTAGTTCTTGCGATCCTCATGAAAATCCCGTTTCTTCGTCATCAGGGGCGTCAGCGACTGAGGCGATATCCCCAGGATTATCATCCGCTGTTCGCTTTCAGGATCCAACACCTGCTCAATCGCCTCCAGGTACTCCCGCGAATACCCGTTCCCTGTAAAGAAATAGTTATAGATCCGCTGCCCCTTTAAAAATCGTCCCATCTCTCCCGGCGATACTCCGCAGCCGACCCGCGAATCTCCCGCCAGAACCACGTCCGCGCAGTGCCGCCAGTGTGCCTTTTGGATCGACTGAAGTTTCAGCGGCATCCCGCTCAACGTACTCCGCCGCGTCGCCGCCAGTACAAACACCATCCCGCCCGCCAACAACAACGCCACCACCGCCCGCTCCGACGCCCATCGACTCAATACCCGTTTCATTCTATCAAACTTATTGCAACTCATTTTTTTTCGTTACGGTAGGGTGTGCATTGCACACCAATTTTTTCTCTTAACCGTAAACCATTATACCCATCTACCCATCTACCCATTTACTCATCTACTCTAAAACTGAAAATAAATAAACGCACTACCCGGACCGCGTAGAAACACGCACGCTGTTAGTATAACTGCCAGCATAACCGGCTGCGCCGCACGCACCAGCCGATACCGTTCCCAATGGATCCGACTCCATCCCAAATGGAAATACAACTCACAAAAAATCATAATCGACACGCAGCCCAGACTCTTCGCTCCCAATCGACTTACGATCCAGTTGCTCGGCTCCGTCGTGAAACTGAACATCGCCCGCAGAATCGCTGCTGCCTGTCCGAAGGTCTCCGCCCGGAAGAATACCCAGCCGACTACCACCAGTAGAAATACCAATATTGCACTTACGTGTCGGCCGAACGGAAATTGTGCCAACCTCTTGGGCCAGTTCGTCAAACGCTCCAACGACAACAAAAGCGCGTGCCACGCCCCCCAGATGACAAACGTCCACGCCGCCCCGTGCCACAATCCGCTGATCAGCATCGCCGCCCACATATTCCCGTGTGCCCTGCCCGACGAACACCGCGATCCGCCCAGCGGAATATACACGTAATCGCGAAACCACGTGGATAGCGAAATATGCCATCGCCCCCAGAAATCCCGCAGACTCAACGCCCCGTACGGATGATGGAAATTCACCGGAAATTCATACCCCATCCACTTCCCCAGGCCGCGGGCGATATAGCTGTAGCCGCTGAAATCGCAATAGATCTGAAACGCAAACATGATCATAATGATCCACCAGTACCCGCTGGCGGAAAACTGCGCACTCGAATCGAAAGCGGTATTGATAATCGGCGCCAGACTGTCGGCGATCACCACCTTCTTGAAAAATCCCCATCCGATCAATTGCAGCGCCTCCCAACGCTGCTTTTCATTCGTTGTTCGATACGTCATCAGTTGTGGCAGCATATCCTTCGCCCGCACGATGGGCCCCGCCACCAACTGCGGGAACATCGCCAGGTACGCAAAAAAATGCAGGATATTCCGTGTCGGCTTCAAATGCCCCTGATACACCTCGATTGTGTAGCTCATCGACTGAAATGTATAGAAACTGATCCCGATCGGCAGTATCAGTCCCACCGTCGGCAGTTTGGCGCTGACGCCGAACAAACTCAACAGACCGTTGAGATTGGCCAGTCCGAAATCCAGATATTTAAACGTCGCTAACGATCCGACATTGCCGATGATCGAAGCAATCAACAAGAGTTTTTTTCGCCGGGGGTACTTATGCATTCCCAGTCCGGCCAGAAAATCGATCAGACCGCTGCCTACGATCAGAAACAGAAACCGCCAATCCCACCATCCATAGAAGATGAAAGACGCCGTCACCAGGTATAACCACCGACTGTTATTGCGCCGGCGCAACAGTGGCCATATCGCAAAAAATGCGACCATAAATACCAGGAAGTCCAGCGAATTGAACAGCATCCGTTAATCCTACGAGCGTTATTCAGTTTTCGTTTCCGGTTATAAAAACGTATGAGTATATATCGGCAGGGAGAAATTACCCTCATAACCACGAATTCCCTAGAACTGGTAAAAATCCCATTACGAAAAGCTCACTTTCAGCATAAGAAATGGTTGTCTGCTATCGACTTGCCGTCACAAACCCTTTGTTGGCATGGATTTAGGAGTATTTACTAGGCGATCTTTTTACCCGACTTTACCTGGAAAACTCGATGGCCTTTTGTACCAGGATCTCGTAATTCCTGCGGGTGCGCTCGGGGATTTTGCGACCGATGGGGCTGGCGGTCGGCATGAGCACAAATCCTCGTCCGTCGCCGGATGAACCCTCTCGCAAAGTGGTATCCACGAGTTCTGCGAATGGTTCTTCGGGTAGAGTTTCGATATCCGCCACCTCAATATTGCCAAACAGGACGAGTTGAGCGCCGTATTTCTCCCGAACCATTTTTAACGAAACGTCTCCCTGATTGGGCGGCTCGATCGGATCGATCGCATCCGCTCCCATCGCCACAATATGATCCAAAACATTTTGTATTCGACCGTGGCTGTGGATGCGAGCGTAACCGCCGTACTCGTGAATCATCTTGACCATCGGACCGGCATACCGCACCACGTATTCTGCAAACAACTGCGGGGGCAGATATGGTTCCGTCGCGTACTCCGGCCCGTAAATCCGCCATAACCGGCCTGGAAACTCCCGCGCTGTTTGTTCCGTGCGGTGCCAAAGGAGACGCGCCAATTTCTCCAGCAACTGATGAAACAGTTTCTGCTCCGTCAGCGCGAGTATCGTGTAATCTCCCATATCGAACAGCGTCGCCGCCGCGCAGAGGGGATCTTCCGTATCCACCATTACGATCCCCCGATCGCCAAGGTCCTCTTCCTCCTGGAACAGCGACGTCAGGTCAACCGTCTCGTGAAATACCTCATCGGGCAGTTGCAAATAGGCCTCCACGTCCTCCTTCGATTTGAGTAGAGGCTCCGTCGTCCAGATCGTATCCACATCCGGTTCCCGGCGTGTTCTCGATGTCATCGTTCGGCCGGCAATGGTTAAAGTCGTGTGAGTCAGCCGACAGCCGTTTTCTTCATAGATCCTGGTCTGGAAGAACTCGTCGCGTATGCTCTTGTCGGTTCCTCTCGCCTCCCACGCCTGATGCGATTGAGCGCGAACCGGACTGCGCATCCGAATGATATCCGTATGATTCTCCGCCAACTCTATAAGCGGCTGCCACGATGGATCGTTATAGATATTAAAGGCATCGTTGTCCTGGGCGTCCATCGCCAATCCCCCGATTTCATAGAGATTCACCGCAGGACGATCCACGGACTCCCCCCGCAATGTTGCCATCAATCGTTCTTTACGGTTCATGTACTTGTGTCATTCCCCATAGGTTGTCTCAGTAAGTCGGATGGCATGCTCAAGTACTCTTGAGCATGGTTTTCCTGGAATTTATATTGTCGTATTGTTTCTGAAACCCGATACTGGCGCCGGATTCGCGTCGAAAACCAGAACCTCGAACGATTTCAGCGTAAGCTTGAAATGCGTGCCCACTTCCCAAAAGATCGACTTAGTCTCTACGCCTCTTCCGGTCGGATTGGTAAGGCGGTATCTCTTTGGTGCCCCTTGCGGCAGTTCAAACACCGCGCCGACGTCCAGGGTAATGCTTTTAGCCTTTTCATCCGGATTTCGCAGAACCAGGATGCCTTGGCGCTGGTTCCAGGAGGCGTAGCCGTAGATGTCCAACTTACCCGGATCGCCTCCCACCCAGTGCGTATCGACCAGGACATCACTATTACCTCGCGCCCAGCGGGCGGCGCGGGCCAAGACGTCCCAGTCTGTTTCGGTTAATAGTGTCGGTGTGATATAGAGTTCCAGCAGACTGGTACCACAGCCGAACATCATCCAGATCTCGTCGGCAATCGAGACTGGATCTCGCTCCATCTGGCCGGGATTAAATCGATCTCCAATCACCAACCCATGCGGCATGAGTGCATTCAGCGGATACAACGGACCGGCCTGGACGATATTCCGATACACGAACATATCCCGATACGTAATCCATTGTTGCCGATTCGAGCCGACGCCGTGAAATGCCGTGTCATTACCCTGTCGCCAGATATTATCCGTCGCCAGCAAAAAGAAGGGCGAAGGCCACGTTCCCGTCGTAGCGCTGATATATACCGAGGGATCCTGTGTGCGTATTTCCCCGATCAGCCGCAGCATGGCCTCGACGTCCGCCGCCAGTTCCCCGCCCACCCCCTTGGTCACGCTCCCTCCGCCGATCCCGTCAAATTTGAAAAAATTCACGCCGTACTCGCGCATTACTTGAAGGCAGCGATCCCGATAACATTTATAATAGGTCGGACCTGCCAGGGAAAAGCCGGTGCGATTGGTTTCATACCCGTGTTGTTTTCCATACTCCATCCGGAGTTGCTTGGCTTTACCGTAACCGCCCCACGGAGACATCCATACCCCCGTCCGCGCCTTATACTCACCCACCGCGGTTGCCATCTTTGCAAATCCGTTCGGAAATCCTTCGTGAAAATTCCACAGGGAATGGAAATCATCCCAACCGTCATCCCACACGAATCCATCCAGAACGACCCCGCGCTTCTGGACCAGTTCACGACCGACATGGTGAATCGTCGCCAGACATTCCGCCTCGGTCATACGATTTTTCACGTTTCGACCGATATTCAGATGATACCAGGAATTATAGTGGAGATACTGATGATAAGGATGGGCCCGCTCGCGTTCCAGATAATACAAAAAACCTCGACGCCTTTGATTCTCAGACGCCACGCCGATTACCGCGGATTGACGCAGCGATTGGCCCGGTCGTAATACCGTATTTCGATCCAGACGGCAGAAAACTCTTTTAGGAGTGCTCGTCGCCTCCGAGCCGTTCGCCATGCCTTGCCTGGCCGTCGGATGCTCGTACGCCAGAAAGAAACTGCCCGCCGCCAAAGGGGATCCGCTTACCCGTCCGACTACCGAAACACCCTCGATCAGAAAATCGTTGAATTCGATGGACTGGATAGTGACGGGATCTTCAGTCGGTTTTATTTCCACGAATTGACGAAGATAATTAGAACCGTCTCGTAATTCCACTCTCCAATCAACGGAAAGTTTTTTATCCGGCGACGCCAGCGCCGCCTTTACCTCAATCCCATTGTACCTCTGTGCCGCAGGAAACTTTTCTGGTTCGCCCTCCAGGGAAATTACCTCGACGTCACGTGTTAAAACAAAATCTGAGCCGGCATAGGTATTCCGGTCGGGACCGGTGCTAATCCGAAACAGCTCACCGCTGGATAAATCGATCTTCCGATCGATTCTCTCGTCCCGAATCCAATCGGATCGGAGGCGTTTCCCCTTCGTAACCAGTTGTAAACGCAGTAGGTTGTTGAAAATCGTAATATGCTGCGGTTCAACCTTAATCTGGGCTTTTCCCGGCGGAATCATATCCGGATAACGAATCCCCGCCCAAACCGATCCCTGGCCCATTAAGAGGAATACGATAAGAAAGATCACCGGCTTTCGCTTCGATAAATTCCTTATTTGCATAGGACTATTTATACCACGAAATACCCTTCGGATCGAGCCAATTCTTTACCGATTTTGAATGGTTTGATC
>CAZNQT010000152.1:6834-9351 GCA_964574885.1 uncultured Pirellulales bacterium | reverse complement strand
CATTGCTGTCTCTCATCCGGATCCCGCGTTTATGGTACGGTTGCAGGAATTAATTGCCGAAAAGACTCCGGAATTCCCGAATCCACGACTGGATTTCATTTCCCAGGACATTCGAAAATACCTGCGGCAGAATCAAAAATCGCTGGATGTGGTCATAATCAACCTCCCCGATGCCACGACGGCTGTGCTCAACCGATACTTCTCCGTGGAATTTTACCAGACCGTTCAAAATGCCCTGACCGAAAACGGCGTCTTGGGCGTTCGCATCACCGGCGGCCAAAATGTCATCGGCGCCGAACTCGCGGACCTGGGCGATTCCGTCATCGCCACCTTGCACAAAGTGTTTAAGCAGGTTATCCTCGAACCGGGAGAAGATACCTGGCTCTTGGCCGATACCAGACAGCAACTTACCGATAACGCCCAGGAACTCGCCCAACGATTTCAGACCATCGATGGCGCCGATAAAATTTTCCCGCCCGAAGCCCTGAAAACCTTTTTCCCCCCCCATCGAATGGCGTTCGCCCGCCGTGCCTATGAAGCCGGCGATTTACCCGCCGAATTACTTGTGAATACCGACGAACGACCCCTGGCCCATCTCTATAGCCTGCTCCTGCTCGGCCGACACACCCACAGCCCCTTGACGCAATTGATCAAACGAATCAGTTTGGCCGGTATCTGGTTTTTTATTCTACCGATGGGCGTTATCGTCATGGTTCGCCTCGTGTATGTCTGGCAGAATCGTCATTATTACCTGAATGCCGTCAGTACGTTCAGCAGTATGTTTCTCATCTTCTCGACGGGCTTGGTCAGTATCGGCAGTGAAATCGTCTTAATGTACCTGTTCCAAACGAACTATGGCTCGTTGTATTTATTTGTCGGCCTAATCGGCTCTACCTTTATGCTTGGTCTCGCATTGGGCGCCGCCTTAAGTCGCCGACTCATCAATATCCCCTCTTTATCCTGGAAATCAATCGCCCTGCCTACCGTCGCTTTGCACAGTGCTGCATTACTGGCTGCGACGCAATTAAACGCCTACTGGAATTACACTTTGTTCATCTTGGCATTTGTCACTTGTGGTTTACTGACCGGTATGTATTTCCCTCTGGCTGCCCGGGCGCTGGAAGAGGCAACTCTAAACGCCCGTCAGTCCGGTAGTAAGCTCGAAATGATCGATCACCTCGGAGCGGCCCTGGGCGGTTTCCTGGCCGGGATCATGGTTCTTCCGGTCCTGGGAAGCAACGGCAGTTTTCTCCTTCTCGCAATTGTAGTTGCCGTTAACCTTATGTTCCTTCCTTTACCAGCTCGACGCCCGGCAGACGCTTTTTCTTGGCGCCATCCGGCTCCCTTTCTGCGCCGGACGGGGTATATCGCTTTTGCCTT
This sequence comes from uncultured Pirellulales bacterium, assembly GCA_964574885.1. GTDB lineage: Bacteria > Planctomycetota > Phycisphaerae > Sedimentisphaerales > SM23-30 > JAFGFX01. Next base: position 7,971 of record CAZNQT010000152.1, on the reverse strand, counting down.
GACGGCCTGTGTCGTCCTCGATTCCAATCTACTCGCCCGGATGCAAACCCAACCCTTTCCTTATAATCAGGCCGCCGCCTTGGCCTACGGCGAAAACATCGAACCTAAAAGTGTAATCCGTACCGACAAAACAAGACCTTTAGTTTACTATGAAGTCACCTCAGAAAACCAACCGCCCGCCGCGTATATCTACCCCACTTCGCAATTGGCCGATGATGTCAAAGGATATGGCGGCCCGATTCATCTCGCCGTACGAATGGACCCGAACGGCGTCCTCCAGGACTATCATATCATCTTTTCCAACGAGACGCCTTCCTATCTGGCACTATTGGATTCGGAGCACTGGCCTAATACTTTGCTGGGTAAGAATCTGTTTACGCCCCACGCCTTCCACGATATCGCTGCCGTTACCGGGGCCACCATTACCAGCGATGCCATCAAAGCGATCCTCCAGCAATCCGGTCAGCGATTCGGTCGAGACGTTCTCGACCGTACTATCCCTACAGATACGATTTCAACCAGGACGGCCGTAAGTTTCAAAATGGATTGGCAAAGCATCTTCTTATTGATTGCCTTTTTTACCGCCTTTTTGATCTCCTGTTTTGGCCGGCGCTGGACCCGACGCGCGTTTCTTTTACTGATTCTGGTCATCGGTGGTTGGTGGTGTAACCTGCAGTTTTCCATCGAACAGGTCGTAACTTTACTATCCGGCCGATTCCCGCAAGTGCAACTGACGCATAACTTTCTGCTGGCCGCGGGTATCCCTTTGCTGGTCTTGCTTTTTGGCAATATCTATTGCGGCTACCTGTGTCCCTTCGGCGCCTTACAGGAACTATTAGCGTTCCTCCTCCCCCGTAAGCTAAAAAACCGGCTCACGCCGGATCGTACCATCATGCACTGGTCTCGCAGCGTCAAATATCTCGTGCTCTTCCTCTTGATCGGTTTATACTTTTGCTTTTGGCGCCGCGAGGTCCTCTCCGCCGATCTCCTGATCGACTTCTTCAGGCGTATCCGGGCTAACTACCAATGGGTGATCCTGATTCCGACCTTGATTGGCGTCCTCGTATTCACTCGGTTCTGGTGCCGCTATGTCTGTCCCTCCGGTGCGTTCCTGTCCCTGCTGGGCCGTCGGGCGCC
>CAZNQT010000152.1:0-6824 GCA_964574885.1 uncultured Pirellulales bacterium | reverse complement strand
ATATATACCCGATGCGACCTGGGCGTCCATAACACCCGACAGCTCGATTGTATCTACTGTGACCGCTGCCGCTTTGAAACAACCGCTGCTCCTGCCCCGGTAATGCCGGCCCTCCCAAAACCGTACTCCAAAGCCATCCCCGCTCTCCTGCCCTTGGCTACCATGATTGTTGCGATCGTAGTCATCGGCGTCACCATCCAATCCCTGGCCCCTTATACCCAAATGAAATCCTTCCAGTCGCCGATAGGGATGGACTCTGCCGTTTCCGTCCCCGGTGCAGCCCCTTCTACCGGCGAGCCTCGGATCGTGGACGAACAAAAAATCCGCCGTAGGATCCAACAAAAACAACTCTCCGATCACGAAGCCGACTTTTATCGCCAAATCCCTAACGAAAATAACAAATAAAAAAAGAGCGACCGTTTCCGATCGCCCTTTCGTTTCATTATCGTATTGCCTTTGCTCATTCAAACGTCGGCGGCTGTTGTCCCGGTTGTTGCGCACCCGGCGGCGGTTGCTGCGACATCATCATCACGCCCATAAAGGCGCCTACGCTCGACTGAACCAACTCGGTCGGTAGGAAAATCTCCACCTCCACGCGCCCTTGTTTGATAACGGCGGCACAGCCCACCGTGCCCTTGATATTGACAAACATCGGCGCCAGCATCGCCATCGGATTCATCCCCTGCTGTCCTGGCTGCGCCATGGACGAAAAGGCCCATTGCAGATACGGTCCGATATTGATAAAGCCCAACATATTGGCCTGGCGAGGCAGATTCGACGCCGTCTTCATAATCGCCGGATCTTGATTCAAACCGCCCTGACCCGATTTACCTAGTTTAACCGCTTGTTGAAGGGCCCCCGGTCCCATCGCCGTCGCCATCAGATTCGGATTGATACTGCACATCTGTTGGGTCAACTTCGGTTGACCGCCCCACTGCATCGACAGCATTTGCATCGCTTCCGGCGGCAGGGGTAGCTCGGACAGATCGAACGAAAACTCATCATAGCTCAATCCTTCTACCTGACCCGCGTTTTGCTTGTAATCCAGCAGAATCTTGAAACCCGCCCGTTCCGTCATCTTGGTGATCAGCGGACACATCTGGGCCCATAACTCCTTGACCTCGCTCATATTCACGCTTTGAGAGGTTAGCTCCACTACTTTCATGCCGCCGCCGCTCCCGTCGGCCTCCGGTACATAAAGGACCTGGCTCGTCGCGCCGGTACTCATCATTTCTCCCATTTTCGTCAGCAGGGATTTAAGCTGTTTTAATTCCGCCGGGTCCAGTTTCTCCCCGAAACTGCTATCCGCCGCAAACGCATCGATTATCGCCTCCAGAGGGCCCAAAAATAATTTGGGATCCACTTCTGTGATCGACGCGAAAATAAAATTCGATTTCGGCAGTTTCGCCAACGCACTCGTATCCGTCATGGGGTGATTGCTCAGATAGGTGGCCAGAGTGCTGCCGGCTTGTGCCTGACCCTGAATACTGATACCAATGCCCTCATCGGTCAGTCGGACTCCCAGTGCGGCATTATCCACTTCCACCAGCCGATCCACGACCATCGTGATCACTTTACTCAGCGACGGGTGTTTTTGGATTACTTCTTGCTGGGCGATCGCACCGAGAATCATGGGCTTAACTTCTTGCATCAACGCGCCCAGGCGTATCAGGCCCGCCGCATCCGACTTGGAAAACAATTCCTGTTGCGCCGGTGTGAGTTGTACCCCCTTTTGCCGTTGCGCCAGGCCCGTCAACATCTCCGCATTTTCGGCAACCAACAGGTATTTGCCCGCGGGCTTGAGAAATACGCCTTCATCCGGAAGGGTCCAGAGCCCGCTGACTCCTTCGGCCTTTTGCGCCCCCATCTGCGTCACCGCCGTGGCGCTGTCGAGCACCGGCAGAAACGCCACCAACGTCTGCTCAGCGCGGGTGACATCCTGAATGCAAATTCCTGCCCCGCGGGTTCCGTCCACCTGCCCGGGAATATCCATTTCGCCGGCAATCATATCCGCCAGATTCAAGGGCTCGTTCGAATTCAACGGCAATTGAACCTTCTGGGCGAACGATTGCACTTTCTTACTCAGAACCGTTAATGGCTTCGTGGCCACCACGATCTGACTATCTCCGGGCATCTCCTGCAATATCGCCGGCGCCGCCGCCTCCAACGTAACCGGACCGAGCGCCAGCCCTAACATAAATAACAGTGACAGAGTTTTCCGTTGCGTCATCATGACTTCTCCTTAAAAAATGTACTTCCTACTTCGGGGGAAAAATCCGTTTTCTGGACCAGCCCCGGACAATTTTTCCTCTTGCCATTGCCGCCCTACTAGCGCAGCTTTCTATATTAGTCGAACAACCGATTGCTTTGTATCAATAAATCCTTGTCGGTCGCAATTTACTTTGCATACAACGAAACATTACGCCTCGTTAAGACTTCCTAAGTCATTACTATAAAAGAATTTACGCTCCCCTTCGCCCCGAGCCGCCTCCCCTATTCTCAGTGGAAAACTCGTTCACCGGATTAGTTATCCGACCTGAATTCGGACACCTGCTGTGGAGCAGTTTCCGCCTCGCTGAGGAACTCTTCCCGTTCCGCGAACCCAGGTCCCGCCAACCCAATCACGTCCTCCTCTCCCCGGAGACCGCCGCCGCCAATATGACCGTAAAGTGGATACGCCGCACCGACAATGATTTCGGCCTCGCCGGTGACACCAAGCCAAGTGCTTTATTACAAAACAAAGCCAATTTGGGTAAAGTCAAGGCCAATTCGGGCAAATCGGAAAGAGAAGGCGGAAGTCGATAAGGACGGTAAAACAGGCATAGTAGGTCGTCCGGGCGAGGCGCGGGGTTTAATATAATATATTAAAGATCAATAATATGCTAAAATAATGATGCTCGAGACCGGTGGGCATCATATCCTGAAGATCAACGGCGCGATCATGTGCGAGTGGCGGGAAACCGATCCGAGGCGAGTGTTGACGGGGAGCCCGGGGCCGAAGGCGCCCCGCGGGCCGGTCAAGACGGTGCGGTTTAAGGATATATGTATGCGACAATCCCAGCGGAGGCGCAAGAATTGGCTAACTTCTTGTCTGGCAGGAATTTACATCAAGATCAGCCATCCTTTATGATGCTCCAAGGAACGTGGTCTTGACATATTATTTATATTTGGTATCATAAATAAATTCTATAACTATATAAATAATCAGAGGCAGGAGGTGCTATTCTCACTATCCAACGGGTATGGTATCAGAGTCTCCTATCCGCTACTTGCTGCCTCCAGCAAAGAAGAAACTAAGCGCAAAGGGTAATACAAAGGGCGTACTTCGGTATGATGGGTAGCCATATTAAGGCATCTCAATTTATAAGGAGAAAGGCATGTATAAGACAGTGGTGACAATATGGTTATGTGTAGCGGGGATGATCCTGGAGGCAAGCGTCACCGCATGGGCGGCGCCGCTGGATACGGCGTTTTTATATCAGGGTCGGTTGACGGATGCCGGCAATCCGGCGAACGGATCCTATGATTTCAAGTTTTATTTATACGATGATTCCACAGGCGGGAGTCCGCTGGGTACGGAAATCAAGAACGGCGTTGAATTGGGGGACGGATATTTCGACGTCGAGCTGGATTTCGGGAGCGGAGTGTTTACGGGTGAGGCGCGCTGGCTTCATATCGAAGTAAAACCATCGGGAGGAGTGACCTATACGCCCTTGAGTCCGCGACAGGAACTGAAGCCGACACCCTATGCATTGTATGCGTTGAACGGTCCGGGCAGCAGCGGCTTCTGGTCGGCCAACGGGAATCATATCCATAACACGAACATCGGTAACGTCGGGATCGGAACATCGAGTCCGGTATGGGAATTGGAGGTGGCGAATCCGACGGCAGGGGATGGAGCAGAAGTAGGCGTTACGGCCAACGATGCCAGCGGTGCGATCGCGGCCTATTCCAGCACACTTGGTGCCCCGTTTGAACACTATGCCGGTAGAGTCAGTCTATTTGCCGGTTCGGAGACGCCGGGACTTGACCTTCGCGCCGATGGCAGTGCCGGTGATATGCGTTTTTATACCGGCGGTCCCTGGCCATTCAATGAGAGAATGCGGATCACGTCGAATGGAGGTACGCGAATCACGTCCTATTGTGACGACGGTCTGGGATCGTGGGAAGAAGGAATCTATTTTACCAACAATAGCAATGATATGGGGCCATGGAGTCATGCGGGCATCTGGACGGATGGCGTTTCCGGTTTTAACGGTGAACTTGTCTTTGGCGTGGATGGTGATGACACCAATAATCTTACGGGAATCCAAGAAGCGATGCGAATCAATAAATTCGGGAGCGTCGGGATCGGGACGAAGTATCCCGGACAGAGACTTCAGGTAAGTAATATTGACGCTACGAGCGGAGGGACCGCACGATTCTCAAACGACCAAGGCACGTATATGGATATAGGAGTAACGGGAAGTAATACCGGCTGGCCGGTAGGGGATGATAATCCTTATATATTCACTGAAAATAAAGACCTGGTGATCTTAACCGGAACCGGCAACGTCGGCATCGGGACGTCGAATCCTCAAAAGGCATTGGACGTGGCTGGATGGACACGAACAGAAGCGTTGGAGATAACGGGGGGGAGCGACATGGCGGAGCCATTTGAAATGGGTTCGGGGGATGTCGCGGAACCGGGTATGGTTGTCTGTATCGATCCCGCGAATCCCGGTGAACTGGTAGTAAGCCGTACCTCTTATGACCGCCGGGTGGCCGGTGTTATCAGCGGCGCTGGAGGTATCAAACCGGGGATGGTAATGGGTCAGAAAGGCAGTCAAGCCGATGGTTCCACACCGGTTGCTCTGTCGGGGCGGGTTTACTGTCTAGCCGACGCCTCCCGGGAATCCATCCAACCCGGGGATCTATTAACCACCTCAGATCTTCCCGGGCATGCCATGAAAGTTACCAATTACACCAAAGCCCAGGGGGCGATCATCGGCAAAGCGATGAGTTTCCTCAAACAAGGGCAGGGGCTGGTTCTGGTCCTGGTAACTTTGCAGTAACAAGCACGGAGGTGAAATTATGAGAACGAATATAAATAAATCGTTGCAAAGCAAAAAGCTTTTAGGAGTCTTGATGGTTCTACTATCAGTCATTACTCCAGGGAGTATTTGCGCAACCGAGTTATCGGAAAGTCAGGTTCGCATTGCGGTAGAAGCATGGTTGCGAAACGTGTTTCCCGATTCCAAAACTAATACAGTTGTTAGGGATATGGAAGCCTATATGGCAGAAGGAAAAATAGTCGCCTATATCGCCCATCTTACCGGGGGTGGATTTTGTCTCTGCGGTCGAGACGATCTTCTCTTGCCCGTGTATCTGTACAGTCCCCGGGGAACTTACAACCCTGACAATCCAAACACGCAATACGTCCTGTGGGAAATCACCAGCAGAACAAAAATGATAACGGAAGGGTTGGACGAAGCGAATCCGGTCCTGCTGCAGAATGCCCCCGCCATGCAGGAAAGAGCTTCTTTCTGGCGAGACCTGATCGCTAGTAAACCGTCGGTACAAGTAAGTGAGAATAAGGATTTGGGCGCCGAGCCGCTGTCGATAGTATTGAATCTTACTTCCACATGGCACCAATTCGAACCCTATAACAACCAGTGCCCTGCTCCTGCCGGTCTGCCGAATCATCAATGCCTCGTGGGCTGCGTGGGTACGGCGATGGCGCAGATTATGAACTACTGGAAATGGCCTGATACAGGCACCGGCTCCAATTCCATAATTTATCATTACCGTTATTCAAATGATTGGATTGGAGAGTCATGCCCCACAGATCCTCAGATTCCCGCCGATTGGCCTGATGGGGATGATAGAGAGCTTTTGCAATGGAGTTCGGAATCCGGCGGTACACTATGGATGAAAGATCGCTGGGACTGGAGCATGCTTGCAGCCGCTCAGAATGACGCATCGATATTAAACAAAACCCCAGCATATCTCGCTGCTCTTAGTACGTTGTATAACCGCTTGTCCCCTATGACGCCAACCTTCACAGCTAACTTTGGCGCGACGACCTACGATTGGAGCCTTCTAGAAGATAGCCACGGCCTCAACCCACATGCACCAGGATACTTTGAAGTGGGCCAGTTAAATTATCACGTCGGCGTGTCGATTAATACAAACTACGGGATGTGGGGATCGTCTTCTTCCGGTCCGCAGCTTGAACAGGCAGTCAAAAACTACTTCCGTTATGATACCGACGCACGTACGGATCCAACGAACATTACTACTATGACCGAAGAGATAAACTGGCTGCGGCCGGTGGCCCTGGGAGGACAGTCAGTAGTAGGAGGCGGTCATATGTGGGTGGTATTAGGATATGATAAAGCAGCAGACCCGGACAGATTGTTCCTGATGAATATGGGATGGAGAAGCGGGGAAGTGTATTGGTACACCTGGGACCACTACTTTCCGGTGGGACAAGAACATGTGACCCGCATAGCGCCGTTGAATACAAAATTCGTGGGGGACACCAATCCTGGCGACGGTTCCCCCGACAACCCCTTCGAAGACATCGAAGAAGCGCTGGTTGGGGCGCCCAATGGGGCAACTCTTATATTCAAGGCCGGTTCGGTAAATACCTTTTCCGCCGGCACTCTGGTAATAAACCAGCCGCTCATACTCAAAGGATATAACGCCATAATACAGAAACAGTGAACCATACGTTAAATGTGCTTCGATCCGGCGTAACATAATGGAATCTAATCCATAACTAGAATCAGGAATTAACTATAAAGAAGAAAACGATACCAGTCGGTCCTACGGGTTGATAA
>CAZNQT010000151.1:0-9352 GCA_964574885.1 uncultured Pirellulales bacterium | reverse complement strand
TCAGATAGCCGCCCAGAACGCCCATTAAATCGGCATAGATGGTCAGACAGGGGGTCAGGAGCACGCAGGCCCAGAATCGCGGCACAACGCGGTGCTTAATAGGATCGGCGCCCATGGCGCGGAGGGCGTCGATTTGTTCGGTGACGTGCATGGTGCCGAGTTCGGCGGTCAAGGCGCCGCCGACGCGCCCGGCGAGCATCATGGCTGCGAGAACGGGACCGAGTTCCTTGACGACCGAAACATTGATCAGCCCGCCGAGTCGTTCTGCCAGACCGATCCCTTCCATCTGGGCGAAGGTCTGAACCGCCAGCGTCATCCCCACAAAGGCGCCGGTGATCATCACCACGGGGACGCTTTTATTGCCGATCTCGAACATCTGGGCCCAAATGCGGGCCCGGGCGGCGGAGCGGCGACCCGAAGGACCGCGAAATATGCCGTGTACCAACACCTGCCAGTTGAAACGCCAGAACCGCCCCCATTCCTCGAATCGCATTAACAAGCTATTGGAATCGATTCGCCCCTGCATGTCGGACCTACCCTTGCTGTACTCTCGGCGGACGTCCCGCTCTGTCGCTAACCCTAATTATAATATGCACTTGGACTGTTTTAGTCTTACCTGTCGCCGGTGAATTTCGCAAGAAAAAAACCCATTCCGGCCCCCGGTTTTTCCCATGTAAAATCGTCGAAAATCGTTTATGATATCTGACGTAGATTCGATATGTATAGGAATGGGAGAATGTTACATCGCGCGATAGGATAGGTTCCAAATCAGGAGGAAAGATGCTGTTAACCAATCGTAGGAATCCGAATCCCAGACTGAGATACTTATGGTACGGATTCATTTTTAGTGTACTGGTCAGTACCCTCCGGGCCGCCGACTGGCCCCAGTTTCGAGGGATCCACCGTGATGGTATATCCCTGGAAACGGGCCTCCTAAAGCAATGGCCCCAGGACGGTCCCCGACAATTATGGCTGGCAGACGGTCTGGGAGAAGGCTGGTCGTCAGCGGCGATTGCCGATGGCCTGGTTTATATCACCGGTACGCTCGATAAAACCGGCTATGTTTTCTGCTTCGACCTCGAAGGTAACCTTCGATGGAAAAAACCCTATGGACCGGAATGGACCAAATCCTATTCCGGCGCCCGCTCCACCCCAACGGTTCACGAGGGGAAGTTCTACGTCTTTAGCGGTCAGGGAGTGACTTACTGCTTTGAGGCGAAAACGGGCGATCCGATCTGGTCGCGGGATGTGTTCACCGAATTCGACGGTGCGTATCCCCGCTGGGGAATGGCGGAATGTCTGCTCATCGATGGACAGAAAGTGATCTGCACGCCCGGCGGCGCCAAAGCGAGCGTAGTGGCGCTGAATAAAGATACCGGGGACGTAATCTGGGCGTGTAAGGAACTGACCGAACCTTCGACCTATGGCAATCCGCAGATCGTAGTGCATAAGGGTAATCGCATGATCGTGACTATGCTGCGGGATTCCGTGGTTGCGATCGAGGCCGAGACCGGCAAACTGCTCTGGCGGCAGCTTTTCGACGAATATCACACCGACCGGAATCGGCAGGTCAATCCCAATGTCCCCATCTATTATAAGGGCTCGATTTATACCACCAGCGGCTACGACAATGGCGGCGCCATGGTGCAGCTTTTCGACGATCCCACGAAGGTCAAACGAAAGTGGGTGGACAAAACCCTGGACACCCACCACGGCGGACTGGTGCGGCTGGGCAATTATCTCTACGGCTCCAACTTTATTCGATTTACGCGGGGCAACTGGGTCTGCCTGGACTGGGACACGGGCAAGGTAATATATGAGGATAAATGGCTGGGTAATAAAGGCTCTCTCATTTATGCGGACGGTATGTTCTATTGTTATGACGAGAACAAAGGCGCAGTGGCCCTGGCGCCGGCCACTCCGGAAGGATTCAAACCCGTTAGTTCTTTTACCATTACCAAGGGAAAAGGCAAATTCTGGGCTCATCCTTCCATTTCCGATGGCCGATTATATATTCGGCATGGCGAATACCTGATGGTGTATGATATTAAGGAACATTTATAAAATTGAGGTTAGGCATATATTATTTAAGGAAATCCTTTGTGGGATTTTCTTAAATAATCTTGTAACGTATGACCAAATAAAAACTTGCGATGTGAAAAGAAAAAATTCCGAATTATTTTTTCTTTTCAAAGTATGCCTAACCTCAATTTTGCCTAACTCTTAAAATAAAGGAGATTCCATGAAACGTTTAAGTGTCTTACTCATCTCGTTGTTCCTGGCAAATTCCGGCTTGGCAACCGAGGAAGCGCGTTTGTTACGCTTTCCGGCCATCTATGAAGACCAGATCGTCTTTTCCTATGCCGGCGACTTGTACACCGTCTCCGCCCAGGGCGGGACCGCGCGCAAATTGACCAATGATGTAGGCTATGAAATGTTTGCGCGCTTTTCGCCGGATGGTAAATGGATCGCCTTTACAGGGCAATATGACGGAAACACGGAGGTCTATCTCATGCCCGCCGAGGGTGGCGTACCGAAACGCCTCACGATCACGGCCACCCTCGGACGCGACGACGTCTCCGACCGTATGGGACCCAACAATATCGTGATGACCTGGAAAAACCGGAAAAAACAAATCATCTTCCGCTCGCGCATGTGCTCCTTCAACAGCTTCCAGGGGCAACTCTACGCCGTCAATCTCAAAGGCGAACTCCCGCAGGAACTGCCGCTGCCGCGGGGCGGTTTCTGCTCCTTTTCCCCGGACGATACCAAACTCGCCTACAATCGCATCTTCCGCGAATTTCGCACCTGGAAACGCTATCGCGGCGGCATGGCCGACGACGTCTGGATCTACGATTTCAAAACGAAAAAAACCGTAAACATCACCAACAATCCGGCTCAGGATATCATCCCCATGTGGCACGAAAATAATATTTATTTCCTATCCGACCGCGACCAGAATAAGCGGATGAACCTGTTCGTTTATGATCGCCAAACCAAACAAACCCGAAAACTGACCCACTTTACCGAATTCGATATTAAGTTTCCCTCGCTGGGCCGACACGCGATCGTGTTTGAAAACGGCGGCTTTATTTATCGCTATGACCTCGCGACTGAGAAAGAAAAAAAAGTGTCCATCTATCTTCAGGAAGATCACAACCTGGCGCGTGGAGGTCTTATGGAAGTGGCCAATCAGGTAACGAACTTCGAAATTGCCCCTGATGGCAAACGCGCCCTGTTCGGCGCTCGCGGGGACGTCTTTACGGTTCCCGCCGAACACGGTGCGGTACGCAACCTGACGAAAACCTGCGGCGTGCATGAGCGAAATTCCAAATGGTCGCCGGACGGTAAATGGATCGCCTACATCTCCGACGCCACCGGCGAGGACGAAATTTATATCGAGCCGCAGGACGGCAGCGGCCCGGCCAAACAAATCACTAAAAACGCCGAGACCTACAAGTATGATATTTTCTGGTCGCCGGACAGTAAAAAAATTCTCTGGGGGGATAAGCGACTGCGACTGCGCTATGTCGAAATCGACAGCGGACAGATTACCGAGGTGGATACATCCGAAACCTGGGAATTCCATCAATACGACTGGTCGCCGGACAGCCGCTGGATCGTCTATGTCCGCTCCGAAAAAAAGACCATGGACAAGGTCTATCTGTACTCCCTGCAAGAGAAAAAATCGTATCCGGTCACCGAGGGTTGGTATGAAGTCGGCAGTCCGACGTTCAGTTCCGATGGAAAATACCTGTTCTTTGTTTCCAATCGGGATTTCCATCCGATTTACAGCCGGGTCGAGTGGAATTACGCCTATCAGGATATGTCCCGTATCTATCTGCTTACCCTGGCGAAAGACGTGAAATCCCCCTTCCAGCCGATCAGCGATGAAGTGGAAATTAAAAAAGACGACCAGAATGAACCGAAATCCGATGAAGCAAAAGAGAAGAAAGTTAAAAAAGAAAAGAAAGTAAAGAAAGTTAAGAAAGAAAAGAAGAAGAACAAAGACAAAAAGAAACCGCCGTTGACGAAGAAAGAACGCCGTCAACAGAAAAAAGCCGCCCGGCAAAAAGCCAAGCAACTCGCAAAGAAAAAAATGAAACCAGATAAAGATAAAGGGAAGGAGAAGGAGGAGAAGGAAAAGGAAGATAACCTGATTCAGATCGATATCGACGGGATCCAGCAGCGAATCGTCGTTTTACCTATTGAGGTTTCCAATTATTACCACCTGACCTCCGCAGGCGATATGCTCTATTACAATCGTCACGGCAGCAAGGACGATAAAACCCGGTTGTACGTTTATAACTTGAAAGACAAGGAAGAAAAGGAAGTCGGCGCCATCGGTGGCTACGAAATCTCCGCCGACCAAAAGAAAATGCTCGTCAAAACGAATAACCGATACGCCATCATTGACCTGCCCAAAGGCAATGCCAATCCCAGGGAATTTCTGAATCTGTCCGGCATGGAAATTTTTCTCAACCGCAAACAGGAGTGGGAACAGATCTTCAACGAGTGTTGGCGGCAGATGCGCGAATTCTTCTACGTCAAGAATATGCACGGCGTCGATTGGCCCGCTATGCGCCAACGCTACGAACCGCTGGTAGCGTACGTCAACCACCGCGCCGACCTCACCTATATCATCGGCGAAATGATCGGCGAACTCAACGTCGGCCACACCTACGTCGGCGGCGGCGATTATCCCAAACCGAAACGGATCGACCTCGGCCTGCTCGGCGCCCGCATCTCCCGCGACGCCCAGAGCGGGTATTATCGCATCGACCGCATCCTCCGCGGACAGAACTGGGACAAATCCCTCCGCTCGCCGCTGACCCGAATCGGCGTCAACGCGAACGACGGGGATTATATCCTCGCCCTCAACGGACAATCCACCAGGGATATCGATAATATATACCGACTGCTCATCAACCAGGCGAATAAGCAAATCACCTTGAAACTCAATGACGAACCCAGGGAAAAAAATAGTCGGGAAGTGATTGTGATTCCCACCGCCAGCGAGGAACATATATATTACTTCAGTTGGGTGCAGTCCAATATCGAAAAGGTTTCCCAGGCTACTAACGGTAAGGTCGGTTATCTCCACGTGCCCGATATGGGAACCTATGGTTTGAATGAGTTTGTCAAGTATTTCTACCCGCAGATCCGTAAAAAGGCCCTGATTATCGACGTCCGCGGTAACGGCGGCGGCAACGTTTCCCCCATGCTCATCGAGCGACTGAGGCGCGAAATCTGTATGGTGGAATTCTCCCGCGATACCGCCCCGCGGCCCGAACCTTATGCCATGATCTACGGCCCGATGGTATGCCTCTGCGATGAATATTCCGCTTCCGACGGCGATCTGTTCACCTATCAGTTTAAAAAATATAAACTTGGCAAGGTCATCGGCAAACGCACCTGGGGCGGCGTCGTCGGCATCCGCGGTTCTCTGCCGCTCCTCGACGGCGGCTACCTGCGCAAACCGGAATTCTCTCGCTACGACGTCAAAGGAAAAAAATGGATCATCGAAGGCATCGGCGTCAAACCGGACATCTACGTCGATAACGACCCCGCCGCCGAATTCGCCGGCACCGACCAGCAACTCAACAAGGCCATCGACGTCATCCTCAAAGAACTTAAAAAGCACGAAAAAAAGATCCCCCCCTTGCCTCCACTACCGGTAAAATAAAACAAAACCCGCATCGGTGTATGCCTGTGTGCCACGGCCGTGTCGGCCGTGAACATGTTCAGGATGCTAATAAATCGTACCGGTACGATAAAACAAAACCCGCATCGGTGCGTGCCTTTGCGGGTCTCGTGGTGGTAAAAAATATCGTGATCAGTATGGGTGTGCATCGCACACCTTTTATTGCTTTTATATCAGAACTGCAATCCCAGAGCTAAATGGCTGCGCCAGTACGTCGGCCAGAGGCTTTCCCACCAATAGTTCGTAAACCGATTCCAGTAGTAGCTTAGACGATAGTACCGATACGGACTCATCCACCCGAACCACAAACGCCGGTACAGTCGGGGCCAGCCGTAATATTTATCACTGTATGCGTACCAACTCGGCGCCGTATCCACGTACACCGGCTCCGCATACCACGGGTCCGTTGCATAAACGACTCCCGCATCATACTGCGGAACCTTTGTATAAGCTGCACTGGCGTTATAATACGGATCGACCTCCCAATCCGCCGAGTAATAACCGCCTCCGCCCTGGTATCCGTTATCATAGTCGCTATATCCGAACACGGCGTCGGCATAGTAACCGTCGTCGCAGTAGCCGTCATCATTGTAGTAATTATCATAGGAGTAGTTGTCGTCGTAGTAATAAGTATCGTCATAAGCATCGTCGTAATAGTAATTATCGTACACAACCGTTGGCGGACAGACCGGTATGGGATGGATTATGGTAGGATCCTTGTGGATTACCACCCTCGGCCTTGGCGCCACCACGGGTAGAAGGGGCAGATTCGGTTGACCGGCCCGGAGGCGAATGTTGATGCTTGTCCGGTGATGCGGACCGGTCTGGCGGTCTAAAAATATCTGGCTTGTTGAAGGTCGTGTGCGATCCAGACGGAATCGTGCCACTGTATCCCTCCCCAAAGCGTTACGCACTCCGGCGGCGCTATCGCCGCTGGCTCGCAGTGTCGCCAGTGCCGTTCCGCCCGTGCGAATTCTCTCCGAGGTCCTGGTGCTGGTTCGCTGCGCCAACGTATCGGATACGGTCCTGGTTGACGCCCCCCTGTCGGTTTCAGGACGCGCTGCTGTATGGGGTTTCTCCGGTGTTGTCCGCGCGCTTTCCCTCCCGGCAAAGGTTATGGTGGGACTTGTCTCACGATCTTTCGTCGGCCAGCGTATGTCGGGAATACCCGTATCGGTTGTGCTACGGTTTGTACGGGATGTTCCCGGGTCTGATCGCTGGGGGACGCTCGACTCCAACGTCCGCAGCGACGTTATCGAAGTCCGTTCCTCCGAATCCCGCGACAATCGAATCCGTTCCGACACGCCGTTACGCGTCGATCTGGATGTACTAATGCTCGGACGAGTCGTGGTCCCCGAACTCCGGGTCGTGCTCAACCGTGAACTCGTGCTGGAGTTGGATACCCTACTTGGACTCGAATAACTGATTCGGGGACTCGGCCGGGGAGTATAGTCACGTACGTTCGAGCGCGATACCCGTACTCCCGAAGACTCGAATTGGCTCGAGTGTTTCAGCGTCCTGACCATATGGGATGGAGAGCCGATTGTCTGATATCCTGATGAACTACTCGACGAAGCATTGGAGGAACCCACCATGATGCTCCTGCCGGTACTCCTCGTAGAACTGCTCGCCGAACGACTGCTCGAAGAATGAGAATTGGAGGATCCTATCATAAAGCTCCTGCCGGTACTCCGCGATGAACTACTCGACGAACGGCTGTTCGAGGAACTACTCGACGGGTTGCTGAACGTGATTCGGGAACTGGTCTTCCTGGTACTGCTGGGCCGGCTGCTGGACGACCGTTTCGTTGTACTGCTCGACGGTCGGCTATAAGAACGCAACGAGGAACTGCGACTGGAGGTGCTGCTGGGCTGGCTGTAGGAATTTCGGGAAGAACTCCTCGACGATCGGCTGCTGGTAGAACTGCCCGACGACCGCTGTGACGATATGCTCGATGCACTGCTGGAGCGCCGGCTGCTGCTCGAACTGCGACTTATCGAGCCGCTCGAACTCCGCGAACTCGAACTCCTCGAAGAACTCGCCGAACTGGACCGCCCCGAGGAACCGCTTTTACCGCCCCCACCCCCTTTCCCCTTCGCCAGCGCCCCTTCGAGTGCGACGAAGCCTAATAAGAATACCGCCGAGATCACTACGACAAGTAAACGGTTATGACATTTTTGTAACTCCATGGCGACCTCCTTTCTGCCCGGTTTCGCTTAATACGTCTCAAACGCTTCCGGGCGTCAGGATTGTTCCCTGTTAGCATCTCTCTTCATTATAAGACCAACCTCACCCAGACAGGTTAGCATAAAACTGACAATGCTCTGAAAGAGCAAAATAGCATAGCCCAGGGCGACGCCCTGGTTTTTTTAAATCACCATATATTTAAAAAAACCCTGAAGGGACGACGTTAATGTGAATCGTAACATGTTGTATCTAAACAACTTACAATTATAATACTGGAGTTGATATTGTCACATCTACCCACAACGGATTCAAAAGGGATTGTCAGTCGAACCGTAAAGGTCTAATCTATTTTGAGTCCTCATTAATACCTTGTTAAGACGAGGTGATCGGAGATTCGTGAAAGGGCATAAGATGGCGGAAAAAATAACGCTGGCGACCTTGAAAAAATACAAGCAGCAGAATCGGCCGATTACCATGCTGACCTGCTACGACTATGCCACCGCTAGTCTTCTCGATCAGGCGGGTATCGACGGTATCATTGTCGGTGATTCCCTCGCCCAGGTCGTACTCGGGTACGACAGCACCCTGCAGGCCCACATGGACCTCATGGTTACCCTGACCGCCGCCGTCCGTCGCGGCGCCCCGAACGTCTATCTCGTTGGCGACATGCCCTTTCTCAGCTACCAACTCAGCACCGAACAAGCCATCCTCAACGCCGGTAAGTTCCTGCGCGAGGCTTCCTGCGATGCCGTCAAATTTGAACTGGACCATCGCTACGTCAGTTTGGTCGAAGAACTCGCCCGCGCCGGCATCCCCGTGATGGCGCATCTGGGATACCGGCCGCAGGCCGCCGGCCTCAAAGCCAAAGTCGTCGAAACCCGCGCTGCCGAACAGGCCGAAATCCTCGTCCGCGACGCCCAGGATATCGCCGCCGCCGGCGCCTGCTGCCTCCTGCTCGAATGCGTCACGACCCTGGCGGCCCAAGCCGTCACCGATCGCGTCGATATCCCCGTCATCAGTTGCGGCAGCGGACCCCATTGCGACGGTCAGGTTATCGTCCTGCACGAATTACTCGATCTGCCCGGCGCCTCCGCTCCGAAATTCTGTAAAAAGTACGCCGCCCTCGGCGACCAGATCAAACTGGCGGTGCAAACCTATATCCACGAAGTCCGCGACCGAACCTTCCCCGACGCCGACCACAGCTACCACATGCTCCCCGATGCCCAGGCCGAGTTCGAAAAACGACTGCAATCCTGACAAACCATAAACAGCCGCTTCCTATTTTGAGAAAACGTATTTGAGCCCGAATAACCCGAAATCTTTTTATCTCCTCCTCGCTTTGATAGCACTCACTTCGCTGTGTGTGGGATTCTGGTACTTCGAGATCCATTTACTAATCGCGTATGCGGTCAGTATTAACCTGGTTACGTTTTGCTTTTTCGGCTATGATAAACGTCGCAG
>CAZNQT010000150.1:0-9376 GCA_964574885.1 uncultured Pirellulales bacterium | reverse complement strand
AAATTTCTTCTTTGCGACTTCGCGCCTTTGCGTGAGCTGATTTGGTTGCGGCCTTGAGGCCGCGCTGGGTCAATCTGTGTATAAAAATATTCTTCGCGTTCTCAGTAACGAAATCTAATCTTCCGACGCCGGATTGTATAACTCGATTTCCCAGATCCGCACCGTGTTGCCTGCCGAACCCGTAATATAAACACGCAGTCGGTCCGTGGTTACTTTGGGAATCCGCCCGCTCCAATCATACAATTGATTCCCACGCACCATCGCGCCCGGAATCCCTCGCCACCGGTCGTTGACATAAGTTTCAAATCGAAAATCATGTATCACATCCCCGGGCGTCGAATAGCCGGATTGAAAGTAACCGGTTACGATTCGAGCCGCGCTGATGGTTTGCGGTTGATCCCAGCGAAATTCCACCCACTGCGGTCTCCCGCTGCGATCGCTCACCCAACGCAAGTTGTTATTCCGCATATCGATCTTACCATCATTGATATGTTTGGGTGGATACTTCGCCTGATCGAGACAACTCGAAACCGTAATCTTCGCCGTCTTGGCACGATTATCGCCCGCCTCTTTCAACCACCCTGGTGGTTTTTTTGACACCTGTGTTCTGGGTAATCTCCCGACGCCTCTGGTCGCCAATTCCTTCAACTCCTCCAGGTAATTATGATACACGTCCCGCGGCTCCGCGTCGTGCTTCTTGCAGAGCGACGCCGCCATCCCCACCGCCTCCCCCATCATTCCACACGTTCGCATCACCCGCACCGTACCCAACGCCACGTGAGTTACGCTGATATCGCGACCTGCCATAAACAAATTCGGCACGTTGCGCGAATAAAAACAGCGATAGGGAATCGGATAAGGCTCTATGTGTTTATGACGGGCTACCGTACGAAACTCCTCGCCCGGAAAATGTTTTGTATTCTCCGGATGCGGATAATGCAGATCGATCGTCCAGGTCGTCGTCACCATCGCGTCGGGAAATTCTTTTCGACCTACTATATCCTGTTCTTGCAGGATCACCTCTCCGAGCAGCCGCCGCGACTCCCGCTTCCCGCCGATGTACGCCACCCAGGATAATTTCAGGTTCGCATACTCCGCTTTTTTCTTACTGTGATTTTTCAGATAGGACCAGTTGCCGTACACCGCCCGCAATCCGTGATCGCGTATGAACTCGAATTCTTTGATTTGATCGTGGTTCAAACCGGTTTCCCAATCCCAGTCGCCCCGCTGCAGGTAAAAGCAGGTCTCCTCCGTAAATGGTATTGCCCACGGACACTCCGGAAACGGCGCCGGCTCATCCACCGCCTCGGCGTACCACTGCATGCTCGCCCCCATCGTCATCTTATCCGCCTTTTCCGGCGCCAGCGACTCCCCCGTCTCGGCCTTGCTCTCACGACCCATTCGATAATCCGCCCCCGCCAGATAGCCCAGATTACCGTCGCCCGTGCAGTCCGCAAACCAATTCCCTTCGAAACGATACTCCTGATTCGACCGAATGTGCCGCGCGATCACCGCCGCGATTCGCTCGCCCTTCATCTCCACGCCGATCACGTGGGTGCTAAGGAAAAGGTCAATGTTGCTCTCGGCCCGCACGGCGTTAATTTTCCGCTGGTCATCATAGTTGGACGCCGGCCCGGCATTATGTTGCTTCTTCTCAGGATGCTCCCGGATGACTTCCAGGATGTGCCTGCTTCGTGGGGAATCAGGATTTCGCTTGGCCTCCCATAGATTCCAGTGACCGATGGGACCAATTTCGTCCACCACGCCTCCCAATTTCGGATAGGGATCCTGGAAGATGAGACCCGCCAGGCCTACGCGCACCTCGGAGCTGTTGTTGCCGCCCAGCACCGGTCGATTCTGCACCAGGGCGACCCGCAGCCCCAGCCTCGCCGCCGAGATCGCCGCACACGTCCCCGCGATCCCGCCCCCGACGACGACCAGGTCGAAATGGCCGGCAAAAATGGGTTTGTTTTGTAATTTTAACGTTTGTCGCCTGAACTCACGGAGTTGATTTTCGCCCTCAGGGGGTCGAAAACCCGGATCGGCGCTGAAAAGGACGGCATCGCAGCGACCTTCGAAACCGGTCAGATCGTGTAGGCGGATAACCGTTTTGCGCTGTTTGATCTCGACGGCACCGCCGACCTGCCAGTGCCACTGGGCGCCTTCGGTGCCGAAGGTGGTCGTCAGGGATTGGCCGTCGATGAGGAGCTGGAACTTGCCGGGGGCGTACCGGGTGGTCCAGGGCGCGATCCAGTTGCGGGTGCGGATCCAGAGGTGATAGGCGCCGGTCTGCGGAAATTCTACAGTTGTAGAGGCATCGGCGACGGGCGCCCCCATCCCGTGGGCGAGCAGGACGGGCGACCCCATCTGGTCCATAAACTGCTGATCGACCATCCACCCGCCGATATCGGCAAATCCTTCCGCCTCGACCAGAACGGTTTGGCTTAACGAGACCGCAGGAAGAACCAGTAAAAACAGCACCGCTACCGAGGGAATTATCCCCTTACCATAACCGCGTGGGGCAAGGCCCCACCTTACGACGTTTATCTTTCGATGGATCATTTTCTTTCTCCTGAAAAACATTGTCTTTTGCGTTTGAGATATTATAATAGCAATTGGAATTTTAAGCAACCAAGGAACTGCGCAAGATAAAGCTAATTCCTCCAAATACTTTGGTTTAAGAACTATATTTAACATGGCTAAGATAGAATCCGATTTTTCTAACTCCAATTTCAACAATTTATACCCACAGCATGGTTGGGCTCTTAATAGTCAAAATGTTAAACTTATATGGTTGCCAATAGTTCGGGTTTTATCCAATCCAGATTTAATACGAACTGATAATATTTTGTCGCAAGAAATGAAAGTAAGTCATAATCATGAAGTAGATGCATTCAGTGAAACCCTGCGCAAACTAGCACTAGCTTTACGTGAGTTAAGCAAATTACTTCGAGTAGCAGCAGGACCTCTGAATGATTTGAATTCTGTAGAAATATTTAATAATAAAATAGAAGCAACAAATTTGATACCACTATTTGTCGATATAACATTTATATATTTAAGAAGAATTTCAAATGATTTCACTAGGGCAAGCCGTTATGTGTTGTTTCTACACCCAGAATCTGCTCCGGTCGAGTTTAAAAAATTACTTGGAAATGCGAAAAATAACAAACTTGATAAAATGATCCCCGATGTTAATAGAATTAGAGACATATTTACTAATCTAACAAATTGGTATTATATATTAAATGAACGGCCTGAAGAAAATAATAAGCATAAAAGAGGGATTCGAAGTAGTATGGAACATCACCCAATTTCTGTTTCAGTCCATCATTCAAAAGTAGGTGATGATCCATGGAAAGTAAATGTTGATCTGGGTGATCCCACACGTAGTGAATATTGGAATGACCTAACACAAATTATCAGAGATATCATTGCAGAAATGTGTATTTTCTGGACTGAAATATGCAAAACTGTTCAATTCGATAATACATATAAATTATGGATACACCCTTACGGGGACGAACTAGGTGGTTTAATTGGAGATAACGATGAAAAAACTCATTTTTGGCCGAAATTAAAAGAAAAATGGGGTGTATAATCCATATAATAAACGAATTGATATGTGACAATTTTTCCACCGAAGGAATTGGATGGGTGATGTAAGAGAGATAATTTGTACACGGTTGGGGGAGATTGAGGAGGCAGAGTAATCGATCCAGAAGCTCAATGATCTATTTCAGTCTGCGCTTTCGGAGATTTGGCATTGAGATACATTGAAACTTTGGAAGATACAACCTACTATATTATGGTATTCTATAAAAACTTCAGCCCATGAATTCTGGATTCCCGCCTTCGCGGGAATGACATAGAAACCGCATGGGCTAAGAGCCCATCCTACAAATCTACCACACGTCGGCAGCACAGGGTATTCGTTCCCGGTTGCCACCGGGGTTTATTTTCCATAAAATGGGAGTATATTCAATACAATCTGGGCCCGTACGAGGAAATCGCCCGTAGGGCCCAACGCTTGAAAATAACTCCGGGCGAATTTAACCAAAAATACGCCCACCGTGATGAGGCCAAGAGGACATAAAATGGATAGCATATTTTCAGATCGAATCACTGATGTTCCGCGTTCATTCATACGTGAAATACTAAAAGTAGCTCTCGATCCAACCGTTATTTCCTTTGCCGGCGGGCTGCCTAACCGAAAGTATTTCCCTGCTGAAGAACTTCGAGAAGCAACCGCTATGGTGTTTGCCATTGGCGGCCGAGATATATTTCAATACAGTAACTCAGAAGGTCATCCGGAACTTAGAGAATATATTTCTCAGCGGTATCGTAAAAAACAAAACCTGGATATCCCTGTTGATAATATTTTAATGACCAGCGGTTCTCAGCAGGGATTAGATCTTTTAGGCAAAACACTGCTTAATGACGGCGATGGATTGATTATAGAAGAACCCGGGTACCTGGGAGCGATACAGGCCTTTTCCATTTATAAACCGAAATTTTTACCCGTTTCCGTTTCTGAGGAAGGAATGGATATACACAAACTGCGCCGGGTTATCACCTCACAGGCTCCCAAACTCGTTTATACGGTTCCGAATTTTCAAAATCCATCCGGCATCTCTTATACGGAAGAAAACAGACGTGCGATTTCAGAGGTTCTCCAGGGCGCCAACACGTTATTGGTTGAAGATGACCCATATATTGACCTACGATTTACGGGTGAAAACAAACCATCATTTAAAACACTGTTACCCGACAACACGATCCTGCTAGGATCCTTTTCCAAAACCATTGTGCCGGGATTTCGATTAGGATGGTTGGTTGCTCCCACACCTATTATGAAGAAACTCATTATTGCCAAGCAAGCCACCGATCTACATACGAGTCCTTTTACGCAGAGCATTATTTTTCAGTATTTACAGAATAATGACATCGACGATCATATCGATACAATCAGAGAGGCATACGGGAATCAATGCCGGGCCATGCTGAACAGCATCCAACAATATTTTCCCAAACGTGTAAATTATACCACCCCTGAAGGCGGAATGTTCTTATGGGCTGAATTGCCACAGAACCTAAGCTCACTGGAATTGTTTGAATCGGCAGTAAACGACAAAGTAGTGTTTGTGCCTGGAGATCCTTTTTATATCCATAAAACAGGAACCAACACGTTACGACTTAATTTTTCCTGTGTGGATGAAGATACCATTGCGGTCGGCATTGAGAGGCTTGGTAAAGCGATTAAAAAACTAATGAGCAGGGGTTAAACAGAAGGCGAACCATGAAGATTCTTAACTATCCGGAGGAGAGAAAGTTCGAACCGGAGTTTGAGAAGCCGGCGGAATCGATCCAGAAGCTCAATGATCTATTTCAGTCTGCGCTTTCGGAGATTTGGCATTGAGATACATTGAAACTTTGGAAGATACAACCTACTATATTATGGTATTCTATAAAAACTTCAGCCCATGAATTCTGGATTCCCGCCTTCGCGGGAATGACATAGAAACCGCATGGGCTAAGAGCCCATCCTACAAATCTACCACACGTCACCCGTTTAACGACCACGGCCAAGATGGCCGTGGCACACCTGCTACCACCTGTCATTCTAAATCCCTGTTGATGATTTCATCAGTGAAACGTGGCGGGGAGATATTTTTGGAGGAGGAAGGATTGGTCCGCGGTGGTGATCCAGACATCGACGAGGGCGTCGGGCGTATCGGGCCATCGGAAGGTGGCGACGCAACGGTTCGGCAACGCGTAAATAAATGATTGGCCCTTCCAGCGCAACTGGACATTCTGGCGGAACGGATTGGGATTCAGCACAATCACAACCGTGGAGCCATCAGAATTGACAAACGCCACATTCTCAATACTCAAACCGGGCTGTTCCGTGGAGTCGATCCGGAGCGCGCCGGGGCGGACAAATTTGGCGGCATGCCCCAGGGAATAATACTCCACTTCCCGGGTAACCGCCCCAGTGGACTGGTTAATCGTGACTACTCCCCGACAGTCGCTGCACCCACCCGGCAGTTTGGGGCCGTGATTCTCGTCGAGAGCCAAATTCCATTTGACTACGGTTTTAGCATAACAGCGCACCGCCTGGATAATCAAGTGGGATACGTCCCACATCAGATTATCTCCGAAACTGGGGGCCCAGTCCCCCCCGGAAGATTCGGTAAAGTAGATGTTCTTATCGGGATGAGCCGCGACGACCTGCAGTTGGGCCGAGGCATCGCCCGCATAGGCATGAAAGGCCGCGCCGTCAATATAGGGATTCGCGTCTTCGTGATCGAGGACGGTAATAGGATAATTCGGGTTATCCCAGTTATGATCATAGATCACTATTTTGGTATGAATATTGAGGGCCTGAAACTTGGGTCCCAGTTGCAAGACCAGTCTGATCTGGTCCGCCGGTTCCATGCGCATGCCGGGATAGCTATAGGGTTCGTATTGCGGTTCATTTTGCAGGGTAATCGCATCCACCATCAATCCATTGGCGGCGTAGGTCTGGATAAACTTTACGAAATATTCGGCATACGAATCATAGACGGGGTCACTGTCGATCAAGCGTCCATAGCCGAGTTGTTCGCTGGTTTTCATCCAGGCCGGCGCACTCCAGGGCGAGCCCATGAGATTTAAACCGGGATTGACAGCCATCGCCTGCTGGAGCAGGGGAATGATGTAGGTCTGGTCGTGCGCAATGGAGAAGCTGTTAAGATTGTAATCCGTTTGTCCGGTTGGCATATCATCATAGGTATAATCGGATACACGAAAATCGGAAGATCCCATGGGTTGACGGAGATAGCTCAGACCAATACCCAGATTCGGATCAAATAAGTCCTCCAGTAAATCCTGTCGCTGCGTATCCGTCAGCGCGGTGGCGATCAGGTGCGCGGACGAGTCCGTCAAGGAGGCTCCAAATCCATCCATTTCCTGGAACGAAGTTGTGGGATCAAGTTCGATCGTTACATAGTCATCATACGTCAGCCACTGCGTGCCTAAGACAGCCAGATCGCCGATGCCAATCCAACCGCTGCGATCCAGGTCGTACTTAGCGCAATCCGGAGCGCCGGCCGAACAGCGCCACACCCGTGCCAGTTCGACATAATCCAGACTGTTTACAATGCCGTCGTCATTAAAATCCGGATTCAGCAGGATTAGTTGCGGGGTGACCGAGGCATCGTCAAACATCGCCGTACACTGCGCCTCGCCGCGCAACAGAAAACGGGCATAGGCGGCGGCGGCAGAGGCCTGGCGCGAAGTGAAAGAATATTGCGTCCATTCGTTCGGGGAGGGAATCGATCCCGAGAAAATATCCATTCCATCGGAAGCCAGGGTCGCTCCGGCAGCGTTTCGAAATTCCAGCATCATGGAGGCGTGCGGGTCGCTGCCCCATCCCTCCGTCCGGGCCCACACACTGCAAATATACATAATCCCCGCTTCTACGTTGATATCCTGATACCATACGCCAAAGTTCCCATAATTCCAAGCCCCGGCATCCACGAAATTCGTTCCGTAATGAGCGGGTTGATTATTTTTCCAACCGGCCCAACCCCAACTGCCGTATTTTTGCCAACTGGTCGGCGGAATCGTGTCGTTCCAGGGAACGGTATTCGTGCCCTGTTCAAAACCGGGGTTATCGAGTAATTCCTGTGCCTGAAGGTTCGATACAACACTGAAGAGTGTTGCTATCAGAACAGCCCATACCCCCAGGAAATTAGATTTATTTTTAAGCATGGTATTTACCTTATACCGGAATCATTATCATACCATGTTTTTCACATAAATGTCAACAGAATTCCCATTGATTACATCCATAATCCCTTTACTATCAAATAGTTATTGACTTCGATCACCTCGTTTGAAACGAGGTGGCAATGGAATTCATTCAGATCATCAAAAGGGGAGATACGGAGGGTGAAGTCGGACAAATTTTATTGCCAAGCCCGGCGCGGCCTGCGGCTATCTCCACCCCCAAGCTCGCGGACTCGCTTGGCGGCGCCACCTGGAGGATGAATGGAAAAATCATTCAGTCCCTACGGGACGAGAGAAATTTGGGGAAATTGCTAATCCACCCATATATACGGGTGGGCTATTATCGTAAGATCCCTACAGGATCAAAAACGAATCGAATTCACAAGGTAATCGTCCCCCGGTTGACACCGGGGATGATTGAGGGCGATCACATAGGACCGCCCCTACTCTATCTATCGCAGTGGTCGCCATCCACCTCGCGGACTCGGTGGCTGCCACCCAGACGCGGGCAGGTCAGCGAGTTAACTTTATCTACCGAGCCAGAGGGCTTTGATGTGTGGGGGTTCGGCCAATTGTTCAAATTCTTCCTGGAGGGGCAGGGACGATTCCTGGGTGTTGGCCTTGGCCATCAGTAATTGCATCAAGGTCAGCGGACGGACATAGCGAATGACCTGCGGATTATCGATATTGAGTTCCTCGGCGAGGTCGTCAATACAATCATCGAGAAATCCGACCTGGTCGATCAATTTGATCTGGAGAGCTTCCGGGCCGTCATAGACATCGCCGTTGGCAAATTCCCAGACGTCCTTTTCGGTCAGATCTTTGCGTCCGGCGGCAACGACCTTCACAAATCGTTCATGGATTTTATTCAGGTCATTGGTGATTTCCGTTTTTTCCTCTTCGGTGGGCTGGCGGAAAGGCGAGCCGCGATCTTTATACTTCGCTTTGGAAGATTTAATAATCAAAGGCTCGACACCGAGTTTTTCTTTTAATAAACCTTCCACGATGAAATTCATATAGATGACGCCAATACTGCCGACGACGGCATTTTTCTGGGCATAAATTTTATCGGCCGCGACGGTGGACCAGATGGCGCCGCTGGCGCCGACCTGCTCAATGGAGACATAGACTTTCTTTTTCGTTTTTTCCCTGAAGTCGTGGATATAGGTATTGATCATATTGGAAGGGGCGACGTATCCACCGGGACTGTTGACTACGATGACTACGCCCTTGATAGTCTTATCCTCCTCGGCGCGTTTTAACATATCGCGCATGACGTCGGCGGACCGCATATCGATGGTCCCCGCCAGATCGATCAGAGCAATGCGCTGCTTCGTACTCTCGCCGGCACGATATACCTGCTGCTGAGTGCGTCCGTACACGATGAAGTAGAGATACACATTCAAAACGATCGAACAAATGAAAATCAGCGCAAAGAGGTATCGAAGGACGGCGCCAAAGGCAGAACGCCCCCCCTGCTTCTTCGTCGGGGGCGCCGAGGGGGGTAAATAGACGGGAATCGGCCTGGGGGGCGCCGAGGCGGAGGCTCTGGGCCTGGGCGGCGACGAGGGGGGCACGCTGGGTTTGGGTGAATATTCAGGGG
>CAZNQT010000149.1:0-9479 GCA_964574885.1 uncultured Pirellulales bacterium | reverse complement strand
TCGGGATCGGCCTCGATGTGATCGAGGAGCCCGTTGACGGCGATGGACACGTCGTCCGAAATTTAACCATAGTCGGCGATAGCTATTTGGGTTTGTTTGGTTATACTTACATCAGTCGATTCACGAACCTGAGCATCGAAAACTGTTCCATTCAAGGAAAAGATCACCTCGGAGGTCTTTGCGGAATCAATACCTACGGTAAACTCATCGGGTGTCGGGCCTCTGGAAAGGTCGCAGGCGGCGCGGACTGTTCTAACCTGGGTCTTCTCATCGGGCATATCAAATGGATCACCATGCACAACTGTCATGCCCACGGCGTCGTGGAAGCGGGAGCGAATTGCGTACAAGGAGGCATTCTGCTCGGTCGCAATGAAGGAACCACCATCCAGCGATGCACCGCCAGTGGTGAGATCACGAGCGAACAAAACGCCCAGTACGTGGGCGGACTATGCGGTCGATGTGAATACGGCGGGCTCAAGCATTGTTACGCAACCGGAACGGTAACCACGGGAAATACGGCGCTTTATATTGGCGGTTTGTGCGGCAGTATCAAATTCGCACACATTTATAATAGTTACGCCACCGGAGCAGTATCCAGCGGCGACGGTTCGCAATATATCGGCGCCCTTTGCGGCTACCAAGATAGTGCCGGTATTGATTTAAGTTTCGCCACCGGCGCCGTAACCAGCGGCGACGGTTCGCAATACATCGCTGGGATTTGCGGTTACCAATCCAGCACCAGCGTTTATGACTGCTATGCGACCGGCTCGGTAACCGGCGGCATCAACTCCCAATATATCGCCGGCATCAGCGGTTATCAGGCCTCGGCCGGGATTCATCGTTGTTTTAGCGCCGGAGCGATTTCTGCCGGTAGCGGATCGAGCTATATTGCCGCCCTTATCGGCTACCAATATAACGGCGGAATCTATGACAGCTTTTGGGACACGACTACTTCCCTAGTAACCAACGGTTATTATCTGGATCCCGGGTATCCCGGCGATATTGAAGACGTCCAGGCATTACCCACCGAAGACCTGCAAATGCGAACCACCTATGTACCTCCTTCCATCGGCTGGGATTTTCTCGGAGAGACCGCCAACGGCACGGAAGATATATGGCGGCTTTGTACGGACGGAGTGGACTATCCGCGACTTACCTGGGAGTTTTGGCCAAACGCTGATTTTGCCTGTCCCGACGGAACCGATTTATTCGATTACACCTATTTCGCCGATTACTGGGCACGAGACGATTGCGAGGATGATAATGACTTTTGCGCCGGAACGGATTTCGACTTATCCGAAACGGTCGATCTTTACGATCTCTTCCTGTTCTGTCAGAATTGGTTACGGTAATGAAAACGAATTCGCTCTACCGGGTGGATTCGTGGGGGATGGGAACGTCTTCGCGGCAGATGGGGCATTCGCCAATTTTGCCGGCATTGCGGCGGTGGGTGGAGACGGCCTGGCCACAGTCGCAGCGAAAGCGGATCACATCCGTGTCCACAATCTTCGGTCCGGTCGGCATGGTCGGCTTCGGCTCCTGCGCCGCGGATTTGGGCGGCGCGGGCGCAGGGACCTGAACGACCTGTTGACACTGGGGACATTTGAGGAATTCGTCGGCCATCCCCCCCGGGGCCTCCATCACTTCACTGCATTTGGGACACCTGAAACGTATCATGGTTTACCTTTCCTCTTGGTTATGAATCATCGTGTTCATCGTAAATCGGTGTGCAATGCACACCATACCTGCTCATTACTTGTTTTTAATATAGTTTTTTAAGAGTTTAATCAATTTTTTATTATTTCCCAATTTTGCCACGTCGAAGGCATTACGCCCTTCAATATCTTTTATTAATGGATCAGCATTATAATCAAGCAATAATTGTACATAATCATCCCAGCCATCACGAGCTGCGCCATGGAGAGGGGTATGACCCCAGCAGTCCTGTGCATTAATATCCGCGCCATGTGACAATAATAACGTAAGCATTTCTATTGTTCCGTTGTAAGCTGCTTCGTGCAGAGGAGTCCATCCTCCGAGATCCGATACGTTGATGTCGATACCCTGGGAAACAAGCATCTTGACACAATCGAAATTTTCGCTGAATATGGCTAAAAATAGGGCATTCTTGTTATCCTTATTCCTCTGATTTAATAATATGGGATGGTTCTTAAGTATATCCGTCAATTCTTGTTGGTTGCCGGATTCCGCGGCATCGAAAAATTGTTCTATTACTTCTTTTGATACTATATCACTCATGATAAATCAGTGTGCGATTCACACCCTACCTGCTACTGGCTTAGTTTTTGGGCATTGATTTTAAACCATTTGCGATAATGCTGGGCTTGAACCTGCTCCAACGATTCATCCGGTTTTAGACATTCACGGCACACGATGACGCCATCGACACCACATTCGGCATCATGAAGGTTCAACACTCCAAGATGCTCATGGCATATCGATCGGTTGCAGCGCGAACACGTACCACCGTCTCGACCCGGATTAAACCTTCGGCGGCAGATCTCGCATTTCCAGAGATATTCCCATCCCATCACACATTTTACCTTGTTGAATCAAACTGTTTGTATATTAAGTATCTTAGAGTTCTTATCGCACAGAGGTATGAAAGGATAGAATCCGTTTCGAATTTTCATACCCGAATTATTATTATACCGCGGTAGGGCAGACGGTGTCTACTCTGTTTTTAGGTTTCAGGTGATCAACTTGCTTATTCGTCTATGGGGGATTTGAGGAGGGTGATGACGCCTTGGGCAAGCAGGTCGGCCATGTTCATGAGCAATTGAGTTTCCTCGTCGTTAAAGGCCTGGGGGCGGGAGGAATAGATATTCAGAGCGCCGAGGACCTGGTCTTCGGCGATGAGGGGCAGGGCGATGGAGGAGGCATACCCCCGTTTTTGAGCCTGGTCGCGCCAGGGTTTGTAGTCGGGATTTTCGAGTACATTCTGGTTGACGACGGGTTTGGTCAAACGGATGGCAGTGCCGGTGGGGCCGCGGCCCCGCTTGGTGTCGGCCCAGGTGATGTTGACGGTTTTAAGATAGTCTCTTTCAAATCCCCGCTGGGCGACCGGACGGACGGTCTTGTTTTCGTCATACTCAGCCAGTCCGATCCAGGCGAGTCGATAGCCGCCGATATCGACGACAATATGACAGATGTCGTTCATAAGTGAGGAAATTTTGGTATTTCGTTTGAGGGCCTTTTCGCAGGCGAGATGCATACGACTGATACGGTTGTTTCGGATGTGCGTATCCTCCGATGCCGTTTCCGCCGACGGATCGTCAAGAATAACCGTATCGTCAGAACCGGGTACGAGAGCGTATTGGCTGCAGGCGGGGCAGGCCAAGGTCTCGCCCTGCATACTGGTGGGGGCCTCGATCTCCTCGCCGCATATCGGGCATTTAAAATGAATCATAGCGCCGCTCCCAACGCCTGAAACTACCGCTTGTACTTTACTAAACTAATTATGCCAGGTTCCGACGGAAATGACAACTGTAAGAATCCGGTATTTCCAACAAAAAGCTGTACTCCATACCCACGCAAGCGTGGGCATGGTACCCTACGTTTAGGTATATCAATCGTTGTTTTAGGGGTTTGTGAGATATAATTGTGTGTTAAGGTGATGGTGGATAAGGATGGATGATATGAACCAGCAAACACAAGCGGCGGCGGTTGTTAGTGTAACGCGCTGCGAGGATTATGAGGCAGAACGGGTGGAAGCGGCGCTGGCGCAGAATCTGTCGGCGCTGGGAGGGATGGAGCAGTTTGTCCGTCAGGGGGAGCGAGTGCTTCTGAAACCGAATTTTATAGCCGCGAAGGGTCGGGCCAAAGCGGCGCAGACGGATCCGGCGGTGTTGCTGGCCGTAGCGAAGATGGTGCAGGACGTAGGGGGCAAGCCTTTTATTGCGGATTCGCCCGCCTGGAATAATATCAAGAGTTGTATCAAGGTGTTGGAATTGGAAAAGCCGTTGCGGAAGTTGGGGGTGGAATATCGAGAGATGGATAGGCCCAGGCGGGTGTTGATCGACGGAACAAAGGTGGGAATCAGTACGGTGGCGCTGGAGGCGGATACGATCATCAATATGCCGAAGTTGAAATCGCATCAACAGTTGATGGCGACGTTTGCGGTGAAGAACATGTTCGGGTGCGTGTGCGGCAAGGAGAAGGCGTGGTGGCATTTCGCGCGGGGTAAGGAGCCGGAAAAATTCTGCCGCTTGTTGATCGGGATCTATAAACTACTACGTCCCACATTAAATATCATCGACGGGGTGGTGGCGATGGAGGGCCCGGGGCCGATTCGAGGGTATCCGAAGCGATTAGGGTATCTGGTCAGCGGAATTGATCCCATCGCGTGCGAGCGGGTGTGTTGTGATCTTATACAAATCGAGCCTGAGTCGCTGCCGATTCTACAAACCGCGAAACGAATTGGATTCGGATGTAGTGATGTGGACCGGATTCAGGTGGTAGGCAATGCAGAGCAAGAAGAAGCGTGTGCGGATTTTCAGGAAGCGGAATTGATCCCGATCCGTTTCTCGCTGGTGCATGTGATTCGGAGTGTGATTCGGCAAATTGTATTGTTGGCAAGACCGTCGAAACAGAAAACCGTAGAATAATCTAATTGGCGTGTAATACCCATCCTATTTGTCAAAGTAATCGATCAAACTATAGACATTCGTATTGATTTCCTTCTGGGCGTTCATAAGGGGAGCGTAGGGTTGGAAGTTCCAGTTGACGATGCCTTTGTTGGAGTCGCGATTGGAGGGGTCGGTGGAGGTGTCGAGGGGATTGTTGTCGCGATACTTGAACCAGTGCCAGCCGACGCAGTGTTGGGATTCCAGCAGAGCGAGGGTAAAGTTCTGGTAGAAATAGCCGCGGTCGGTCTGGGTTTTAACGGTCCAGCCGGCGCCGGTGTTATTAGCCAAACCGGAATCCATACCCTTGGCGTACCATTCGGTGATGATAAAGGGGCGGTTGGATTCGCGAACCCACATGTTCATCCGTTGGGGATCGGGAGTCCAGGCGCCGTAATAGTTGACGGCGATGACTTCGAGGTATTTTCCTGCAGCTCGGAATACTTCCGGCAGTTGCGTAGAACGACCGTGGAGACGAGGGCCGAGACAGAGGTGGTTTTTATCGTATTTGCGAATGGCGGCAGTGGTGATGTGGAAGTATCGTTCGCAGGCGTATTGGAGGAAGGCCCGGCGGTCAGAGTCGGTGATGTCTTTCGGGCCGGCGGGACGGCCTTTACGCTGCGTGAGCCAGGATTGGGCGGCATCGTAGCCGGGTTTTAGATCCGGATGGGAAGTATCCAGTTGGAAGGAGCGGTCGAGCAGGTCGAGCGCGAGAGGCAGTTCGTTGTCGGAGAAGTGGCCGAGGAGGTACGGATCATCCTGATAGGCGGTAAGTCGGCGGGCGAACTCGTTGCAGAAGGATTCGAATTCCGGATGGAAGACGGGTATGCAGCGATTGGGATAACCAAGGTGTCCCGGTTCCTGCCGGATGAGTTTTTTCGCCCGGCCAAAGGAACCCAGGAAGTACCAGGTCTGGGTATAGACCGGCGGCGGGTCGGTTTGACGCAAGAGATCGGTGCTGGTCCAGGCGCCGGTGCCATTGAAGCCGTGACCGCGGAGGAGTTGGTTGGCGGCCAGGGCCCAGGCCCGATCGGTGGGATACTTTTTTCGCGCTGCCTCTCGGCTGATTCTGCTTTTACCCGGGTTGACGCTGCAGACGCCGATATGGATAAATTTGTGTCCCAGGGGATCGATAAGCCAGAAGCGATCGGCGATCTTTTTTACGTAGAAAAATCCCCTGACGGGATATTTTTCTCCGATCAAACCGCCGTAGGTATCCAGTTTATATTCAGACGCATCGGGTTGGAATCCCTCTAGCTGTTTGAGGATTCGGGTATCATAAAGTTTCCAGGTTTTATCGCTGGGTTTTCGTTTTACCTCGACCTTGATCGTTGGGGCAGCTTGAGTAGAGGGGATTGAGAAAATGAAAAGGATAGCAGCAATAAGAATAAGTATATTTTTCACGTTAGGTTCTCCCAAATAACCGCCGAACATTTTGGGTAAGATCCCAGGCAACAAGTGTATCACCGGGTCTCTGGAAATAAATCCTCGTACATCTCATAGACGGTTTTTTTCATGCCGACTCGTTCATAACCGGTCCGGGCGTTTTGGTTGTTTTTCTCGACGTATAGTCGAAAGCCACAAACATTACCGTCTTGCCTGGCTTTCTCGCGCAGGAAAGTAAACAGTTTTTTCAGGACTCCCTGTCGGCGGTATTCCGGTCGAACAAAGACGCTTTGCACCCACCAGAGGATGCCATTGCGCCAGTCGCTCCACTCATAGGTTATCATTAAACCGCCCAGTATGATTCCGTCACGTTCGGCAACAACGTAGAAACCGTATTGCGGATTTTCCAGCATGGCTCGTACGCCTCGAACCACCGTGTCGGGATTCAATCGGATGTCTTCCGTTTCCAGCGCCAGGGCTACATTAAAGTCGGCGATAGTATCCGCATCATGTAGTTTCCCTTGTCGAATATGAATGGTTTCCGGCATAGGTTTCCTCAGCGAAATATTTTGCAGGCGATGTCGCGGTTAAAGGTTGGTAGGTTTACTTTTAAGGTTCCTTGTTGGCAGTTGACGGATTCTGTCTTGATTACCTTGCCCTGCCAAGTATCCCACCACTGGATTCGGTAGGGGCCGGGTTGTAAACCGATAATCTCCATCGAAGCCGCTTGAATCTCTTTGGGCGTTTGTTTTTGTGCTACCTGATTCCACCAGATGGCCTGAGAATGGAACAACCAGGCATAGGCATAGTCTTTACCTTGATATCCCAAGATTTTCAACTGTTCCAGCAATGGTTGGGCCTGGATCGATTCCAGGTTAATAAACGAGACATCCTTTAAATAGGCAGCCAAAGGTTTATAGTGATGATACATGTCCATCTGTTCGAGCGTTTCCCACCACCAGAACATGGCGGTTCCGGAATTGCCGGCGAAGGCGGAGGCCCAGAGAGCATTATGGAAATGGACGCCCTCGACGTCGGTTTTCATATATTCATGTCGGCCCCATTTTTCGGTGGCCAGCCCGAACTCGCCGATGAGTACAGGTTTTTTCGGTGCGTGTTCGCGGAGGAAGTTGGACTTTTCGACGATCATGGCGACTTCGTCCTGGTAATTCTCCTTGGCGCCGACGCGGAGATAATGATGCAACTGGCCAATGTCGATTCGGGGGTGGCGGATGTCTCGGGCGCTCGGCGACCAAGTGCTGGTGGTGCGCAAGTGATGATTGATATCGATCCGTTCGAGGTATTCGCCTAAATCGTTATAAAAGGGATCGGTGGGCAAGCCGGGATTCATTTCGTTGAAATATTCCCAGGCGCCGACGTGGGTGGAGTATCCCCAGCGGGCGACAACGTAGCGTAAGAAATTTTTAGCATCCCAAGTTGCCTTTTCGTATTCGGGAGAACCGACTTTTTTCAGAGAATTCATATACAGATCGCGGGTGATGACGCAGAGCATGAGATAGATATCGTTCTTTTCGGCGGCTTCGACGAGTTTGTCGAGGATAAAGCTGTCGAGCTGGTTATAGACGCCGCGTTTCGGTCGGTTGACGTCGGCTTCCCAGAGTAGTTCGGGTCCGCCGCCGGTTTCTTTTAGGGAAAGCTCACCAAGCCAAACCGTACCGGCGCCCATGAGATTCAGAGTCATTTGGCTAAGCCATCTTTCGTTCGGGCCGGTGGTAAATTCGTGTTGAAAGGTATTCCATTCGGTATTGCCGGCGGTTCGAGCGGGGCAGGTCCAACTATGGCCACCGAGTTTTATCAAGAGGCCCTTTACATCCTCAGCAAGAAAATTGCCCCGTACGACGTAACGAGTATCGGGACGTAAGGCAACCTGATGGGAAGGAGAAACCTGTTGGGATTTATGGTCAGCGCCTACGATTTTGACACAAAGTTTGGGATGAGATTGGTTTTCGGCGTCGGGAACAGGAACGATAATTTTTTCTCTAGCCCAGGATCGACGCCAGGCGCTCTTTTCGGCTTCAAGGGCCAGCGCCCAATCGTGACAGCAAGTCCAGATCCGAACATAGTTGGCGCCGTTCTGGGAAAGCTTGGCGAAGATTTCTTCCGCCTTGGTCAGATTGACATTTTGTCCTGCGCCGATGAAGGCGAGATTTTGCCCGATAGGAAAAAAGAAGGCGCCGTCGTCGTAGGCCATGAAGCGCGGGTCCTGACTGGACGTGCGAATATAGCCTTTTTTCTTCGAAGGAATACAGGTGAAACGGATAGTGGGTGATTCGACCATTCCTTTTCGATCTTTCAATCGGGCCTTGACCTCATAAGTTCCGGTCTCGGTCGGGGCGAAGCGTGCGCACCATTGGCCGTTATCCTTCGGGTAAAACCGGCTGGCGCGGCCGCGCCCTTGCCCGGTCTTTTGCCAATCGAAATCCTGCAGGAAAAACGCCGACGTGGATAGTTGTTTCCCGCTTGGTGTTATTAAAATCAGTTGCAGATCGACCTGCTGCGGATCGTAGGGATTTTCGTATGGCTCATCCAGGCGAATGGTAAATTCCAGTTTGTCGTATTTTTTAATCTGGCTTCGAAACGATTGTAGCTCTATGGAGCGCTGAGCCAAGCAGATATTCCCACAGAATAATAAACCCACACAACATATGGAATTTCGTATCATCATCATTCTCATTAAAACGAAGTGCTGATTTTTTATGGTCACATATAATCATTTTATTGGTTTCCGGGGCATGTTCCAGATAAAATATGATCGATTCGTCAAGCATGAACACGCTATACGCTTCTTACAGGGAGAACGTTATGGATCGAAGAATTACACGTCGGCAATTTTTAAGATATAGTGCGGCGGCGGGAATGGGTTCGCTGATCTCGACCGGGGGATGTCAGCTCAATCCCTATAAAGGACGACCGGCAAAGCGACCTCATATTGTCATGTTTATCTCGGACGATCACGGGATTGAGTATCTCGGTTGTTACGGGAACCGGGATATTCAGACGCCGAATATTGATGCGCTGGCCCGTGAGGGGGTGAAGTTCACGAATATGTATGCCGCGTCGCCGACGTGTGCGCCCTCGCGCTCGGTGTTATGGACGGGTTTATATCCGGCGCATAACGGCTGCATGAAAAATCATACGATCTGCCGATCGGATATCAAGGCCCTGCCGAGTTATTTGCGTACGCTGGGCTATCGCGTAGTGTTGGTGAACAAGTTTCACGCCAAACCGAAGGCGGTGTTCGATTTCGAATACGTCAAAGCAACCCTACCGCCCAATCCCGACCATCGTCGTATCTATCGTCGGGAAGGATTGGATACCAAAGCAGTGGATCGGTTGCTGGCCGACCAGGTGCAGAATCAAGGCGATACTCCTTTGTACTACTATCCTTCCTTTTGTTGTTTTTTATGTGTCGTTTTCATGCGGCAA
>CAZNQT010000148.1:0-9520 GCA_964574885.1 uncultured Pirellulales bacterium | reverse complement strand
GTGTAATCGGAATCGAAGCTAAGACGGCGGCACTCAGGATCGCCCAGCTTTTTCGACCGGGTAGATAGCAACGTAATGCTTGTAGGTCGTTCTGTTTGAACCACCGACGCCAACCGAGAAGATCACGAGAATGTGGATAGCGAGAGGAAGCCTGCGAACCTAACGATATGATCCATTCCGAGTTTGCCTGCTGGTTATCGGTGATATCCTGGATCGTTCGGGGCAGGTGACGAAGCCAGAGAGGATCGACTTCGGTATCCAGAACTAGTGCGGTTTGCGACATAGGAGTATGAACGATTTCCGGTAACAGCCATTATTTGGCTTTTTTATGCTTGTAAAAGTAGGGAGCTATTTCCTGTGCGACATCGGCGCCGAACGTTTGAATCAAATCGTCTTCAAATTCATTCCCCCGGCCCTCGATCAGGGGCTGATTCACGGTAAACGAACGATAGGACTGATCCGTAGGCCAGACTCGCTCACCGGTGCTCACATCGACAATCTTGACCGAGCCGCTTATGCTCGGCTGATAATACCCTTCCCCCACATCATGATGAAACTGAAACTGATTGATAAAAAGATACAATACCTGCTCGGCCTGTAAGTGCTTGCCGAGTTCCTGGATACTCATGTCGATAAACTCGGGATGCGCCCTGCGAAATTGGGCAATTTTCGCATAGGCCACGGCGCCGCCGATCGCCTTATGTTCTTCCAGGTGAGTACGAAGCTTTTGGGTTAATTCCCGTCGTAAGGAATGGTGCTTCGGTTCGATCACGGTATCGTCAATCCATATTAAAATGGTTTTATTCTTCAGGGAATATTCCGCTTCTACCGTGGGCGCCGGAATTAACGGGGCAATAAAAATTCCATAGAGCGCGTCGGTCACGTTGCAGCCGCTGAGTGTAATCGCCAGGCAAATCAACGGGCCTATGAGCAAAATACGATTACCAG
This sequence comes from uncultured Pirellulales bacterium, assembly GCA_964574885.1. Classification (GTDB taxonomy): domain Bacteria; phylum Planctomycetota; class Phycisphaerae; order Sedimentisphaerales; family SM23-30; genus JAFGFX01. The sequence goes on along the minus strand of CAZNQT010000148.1, from coordinate 8,572 downwards.
AAAAAGGATTTGCCTTCAGAGAATTCATATTCGTTCTAAATATGTGAATCCTGTGCATCATAGTTTACGCTTATGATTATAGAACTTGCGGCTCAGCTCCTGGGCATAGAGCACAATAATCTTTTGCCGGACCCCCATCCGCGCCGTATCGCTCATCGGCAGGGGGCCCCGCTCCGGATAGACGGCCTGAATCTCCGTTTCATACACCGGAGTGTTCGGCTGTGCTGAATCGATCTCATAGATACTGACCTGGGACCATACCCGCCCCCGCACGAGATTAATGCTTTCCGGCTCCACTGTCGTGAACTGCATCAGCTCGATATACAGGATTCGATCCACTCCGAAATGCTTCCCCAGCTCTCGCATGGGCAAACTGATCCAGTCGAGGTTTTCCTGCTGATACCGTTCGATTTTCTCCTGATCCACAAATTGGACCTCGTCCACCTCCTGTCGGATCAGCGCCGCGGACGCCAACGCCAGATCCATCCGGGCATACGGATCCTCGAAATCAATGGCGGGCAGACCGGCGATGATGATGGCAACGCGCTTACCTTTCAGACCCGTATATTCGGCTTTGACTTTCTCATGCGTCTTCCCGAAGAGAACAAAGGCCGGAAATTCAAACCAGTTGCAGCCGCTCAGGAGAAACGGGAGTAAAAGTAAACTGAGGTATTTTCTCATCGTTCTATCCCTATGTAAAAAAGTCCTAAATCCTAATATCTAAATTCTATACCATATCAAATTTTCAAAATCCAAATGATCACAACTGTTTTGAATTTTGGTAATTGAGATTTTGAATTTGTTTAGAATTTAGGATTTAGAGTTTAGTGCTTCTCCTTTATTATACTCCTAGGGGGAGCGAATATAAGTTAAAAGACAAAGCCAACCCCACGAAGCCAATACCAAAGCCGCGGCTATCAGAAAACAAAGCATCCAATTAATCCGAAGAAGATAATGGTCGATCTTCCGCCCGGTAATAGAAATATAAATTCCGCCGATGGCGCCGCCTACGCACAACAACGCGGCCAGAGTGCCGGCGGGTTGTACGGCAAACGCCTGAAAAAGCTCCCCCCGAACCGTATGCGCAAACGCCGTCGTCATCCCGCAGGTCGGACAGGGATAACCCGTCCGCTCGTAAAAACCGCAGGGAGGTTTGCCTAACTGCGTATGCGTCCCCAGGCCTTTCGGATCGGGTTTGAGAAACGCCGCCACCACCAGAACACTCAGGCAGACGGCGGCTAATAGTGCGAACCCGATACGATATCGAAGCGATCCGTCGGTATCACCGGCCTTACTCGCCTGGTATGTCCTGCACTTTATATCCATGTCGATCACACCTGCACATTTCCCTCTCAGGGAGTATTGTAAGCTAAATCCCCTGTTTGTCAATCAAAGATAAATCATTCCCTCCCATCCTCTTGCGGTTTGAAATGAGGTTTTCTACAATATAGTAACGCTAAATTTTACCTTTACAATTTCATGAAGGATTACATCCATGAAAGCCGTCAGACTATCGAATATCTCTGATATGGAGACTCACCCCTTAGAACTGATCGAACAGGAGATTCCGCAACCGCTATCAGGCCAGGTTAGGATCAAAGTCGAAACCTGTGGAATTTGCCATACGGACCTCCATGAAATCGAGGGGGAGTTAACGCTGCCCAAACTGCCTCTCATTCCGGGACACCAGGTCGTCGGACGTGTGGACCAGATCGGACCGCAAGTTACGAACCTGAACGTGGGGGATCGCGTCGGCCTGGCCTGGCTGGGGCATACCTGTCAACAGTGTCGCTTCTGTCGTAACGATCTTGAGAACCTGTGCGAAAACGCTCGGTTTACCGGTTTTCATTTTGACGGCGGTTACGCCGAATATGCCCTCGCCTACGCCAATTTTGTCTATCCGGTGCCGGATAATGTCTCCGCCGTTTCTGCCGCTCCGCTGTTGTGTGCTGGAATCATCGGGTATCGCTCGCTGCGTTTGAGTGAGATCAAGCCCGGCCAACGCTTAGGTCTCTATGGCTTCGGCGCCTCGGCCCATATCGCCATCCAGATCGCCATGCACTGGGGTTGTCAGGTCTATGTCTTTTCCCGTAGCGCCGAACACTGTAAGCTCGCTGAAAACCTGGGCGCCGTCTGGACGGGTACCATCAACGATCCGGTGCCGGAAAAATTGCACGGCAGTGTGATCTTCGCTCCCGCCGGTGCCATTGTACCCGCCGCTATGGAACATCTTGAAAAAGCCGGTGTGTGCGCCCTGGCCGGCATCTATATGAGTGAGATCCCTCCGCTGGATTATGAAAAACATTTGTATCACGAAAAGATCCTGCGCAGCGTCACTGCCAGCACCCGCCGCGACGGTTTTGAACTGATGGAACTCGCCGGTGAAATCGGCATCGAAACCACCACCCAACCATTTCCCCTCGAACAAACCAACCAGGCCCTGCAACTGCTCAAGGCCGGCAAAATCAATGGCGCCGCCGTCTTGAAGATTTCCTGAAAATTACGTTTTAATCTTTTGCCTATGTTTCGTTAGGTCGCCTATCTTATCGACGTAGGCATCGGCATCGAATTTACGTTTGAGGCCGTTGGCATTCATGTAACGAACCTTGCCGAAAATGGGACGTTTCGTCCAGGGCCGGTCGTGTTTACCGAAGCACCAGGCCACGCCTGCGTAGCCGTTCGGATCGCGACCGTCCAGTTCGTATTTGTCATTCAAATACACTGCAATCTTATACGCCTGCTGCGGTGAGCGCGTCCACTCGAGAATCTTTTTCCCCCAATACATCCGCATATACCCGTGCATTTTGCCGGTATGCACCATCTCCAATTGCGCTGCATTCCAATAGGGATCGTGTGTCTGCGCGTTTTCCAATTCCTCCAAGGCATACATATACTCGCGCTTATCTTTCGCATGCACCTTGAAATTGATCCGTGCCCAGTTCGGCAGTGCGGCAAACGTTCGATAATGTTTATTATAATGAACAAAGTTGATCGCCAACTCCCGCCGCACTATCAATTCTTCCAGATACGCCTCTTTGCCGGGACTATTCGTATCTCGAACCTGTAAGGCGATATACAAAGGCGATATTTGCCCGAAATGCAGATACGGACTCATGTGCGAAACACAATCCGCGTTAGGATCGTTGCGGCCCTCCGGGTAATGATCCAGCTTCTGTCGGATAAAGGTTCGCAATAACTTTTTCGCCTCGCTGGCGCCGCCCTGAAACCTATCTACTCTCGGTACGCTGCGCTCTATATTCATTTTAGCAATTGCTTTATCCGTATCGCTGATATCAAAACAAGGAAAACGCAAATCCAGAGATGATTTTTTCAGCTTTCGTTTCTTCAACGGAACTAGAAATCTGTTCAAATGTTTATGAATCTTCGGTCGAATCGTCCTAGCGGCGTACTCCTCCTTCCGCGAAACGGTTTCCACCGGCGCCACAACATTGGTTTCCACCTGAAGTAACGGACAAGAAACGTTCCGCGCCGCCCAACGCCGCCATTGCTGCTGAATGGCCGTATAACCTTCATCCGTGACCGCCATACAGGCACGTGTAGCCGACTTGACAATACCAACTTCGGGCGAAATGCGTTGCACAACGAAACAAATCCCCCTTTTCTCCAGATCATGTGTCGTTTCTCGCAGTCCTTGCAGCATAAAATAATAGTGACGCTCGTTGGCTTCGGGATACTCGTCCGTCAACCCGAAAAACACCACCAGTGTTTTATCCAGTCGATTCGCCTGCTCAACGGCGTATTCCAGGGCATGGTTATAGTCCTCCCGCTGCGCCGACTGCATCCAGTACAGTACGTAATCACCGGGCTGAGTGTCTCTGGCATTGAGTCGTTGAATTCGTTCCGGTTGAATCATAACCTGCCGTCGAAATCCTCTTTCTTAAATTCCGCGGCGACGGGAAAGGATACCGGAGCTTTATCTCGCTGGGAGCGATAGATGGCCGTAAAGATTTCCACCGTAATGCGCCCCTCCTCGCCGGTGATCATCGGCTCACGATCCTGCTGAATCGCTTCCAGAAAATCCTCCACCTGCAGCCTGTGATAATACTCCGTCGCCTTGATCCCCAGGAAAAACTCCGAATCCTCTTTCTGCCATTTCTTCAGATATTCTTCTTCTCCCGGCACGGTCCACAGATCGTTAATCGGCGGCTCGGTGATATCCGACATGCCGGCTACGAACATCGCCCCTCCGTCCGTCTGCACCCCGATCGACGAGCCGTTCTCGCCGTGCACGTGCACCTTCCCGTACAACGCCGGATTCTGCGAATTGCTCACGATAATATTTCCCAGCGCGCCGCTCCGAAACCGCATCGTTGCCGCCGCTGTATCTTCCACCTCGATATACGAATGATTCAGGTTCCCCCAGTAGCCGTACAAATCGTCAATCGGTCCCATAAACCATTGCAGTAGATCCAACTGATGCGGCGCCTGATTCACCAAGACGCCGCCGCCTTCCGCGTCCCAGGTGCCCCGCCACGGATCGCTGTCGTAATACGCCTTGTCTCGCCAGCCCAACATATAAACGCTTCCCAATATGGGTTTGCCGATCTTGCCGGCCTCAATCGCCTGTTTCACCCGCTGCACGGGCGCATAAAACCGCCGTTGCGAAACCACCCCGAGTTTCACTCCCCCTTGTTGACAGGCTGCGATCATCGCATCGCAATCCTGCAAAGATGACGCCAGCGGTTTCTCCACCAGAACATGCACGTTGGCGCGCGCCGCCTTCACGGTCGGCTCCACATGAAACGGATGCGGCGTGCAGACAATCACTGCTTCTACGCCTGAATCATCCAGGAATTCCTGCAAATCGGTAAAGGCCTTCACCTGATATTGTTCGCCAAACGCTATCGCACGCTCTTCGCTGCGGGAACACACGGCCGTAAACTCCGACTCTGGCGCATCCCGCAACGCCGTCGCGTGTAAATGACCCACTTTCCCACACCCAATGATACCCGTTTTTATCCTGCTCATGGCGTAAGGATCACCTTCAGTAAACCTTCCTGATTGTCATAGAGTCGCCGAAACCATTCTGCACCTTTGACCAGAGGTGCGGTTGCACTCACCAAGGCATCCACATTTACCTTACCTCGCGCTATCAACTCCAGACATGCCGGGTACTCACCCTGAGATGCACAGGAACCCTGCAACAATAGTTCGCGCGTTACGACGGCTTGCAATGGTAGAGTGACTTCCGGCGTGATATTGCCCACCAATGTCAGCGAACCGCCTTTACGTAAGGTGGCTATCGCCGTTTTCACGCTTGTCGATACTCCCACGATTTCAAAGGCAATATCCGCTCCCCGATCATTCGTTCGTTGGAGTACCTCTTCGACAATGTCTTCGCTTTCGCAATTGATCCCAACATCCGCGCCGAGTTTACCGGCTAATTCCAATCGCTGCGTATTAATATCCACCGCGATAATCTGACCGCACCCCCCCGCCCGCAACGCCTGAACGACCAATAAACCAATCATCCCGACGCCCACTACCACGGCGGTATCTTGCGACGAAATTGACGTTCGCTCCACAGCGTGAACTGCCACTGACAACGGTTCCACCATCGCTGCCTGTTCGAAAGTTATCGTCTCCGGCAGGCGATACAGGATATGCTGCGGAACCGACACGTACTCAGCAAACGCGCCCTGCCGACGATAGTCTTCACAGGACACCCCCAGCACCTGCCGATGATCGCAAAGATTGATCTCGCCTCGATGACAAAAATGACACTGACCGCAGGAGACCGTCGAATCGAACGTCACGCGATCCCCGACTTCCCAACCGGTAACCGCAGCGCCCACTTTCTCAATAATCCCTGACGCCTCATGCCCCATGATAAGTGGCGGAATCCGCCTGCCGCTGCGCCCGTCCATCCCGTGTACGTCGCTGCCGCAGATCCCGCACGCCTTCACGGCGATTAACACTTCCTCCTCCCCGATCTCTGGCTGCGGCATCTCCTTATATTCCAATGTCTTAGTTTCGACCAATACCAGCGCTTTCATACTCGTCTCGCTTAACCAACCTCTCACACACCCAGCCAGCGCGATGAAAAGATAAAAACTCTTCGGCGAAGAACCGACTGAAATCCGACGCTGGTATAAAGACGATAGGCCGCCTGATTCCGACAATCCACCGCTAGGGTTAAAGGCAAATTCCCAATTCGATTCGACAGGTAAAACGCCTCCCGCAGCATGAACCGGCCGAGACCCTTTCCTCGCGCCGACGGCGCCAGACCCATATACGTCAATTCCAGCGCATCCTGCGTTCGCAGTGGGGACACAATCAGCACGCCCAGCGGCTCGTCGTCCTGCAGTAGCAATCTCCATAACTCTGGCCGGAAATGACCCGTGGCGCGATGCGATGCCAGTACATCTTCGATTTCGCGCAGGGACGAAAGTTCCGGACAATCCTGACTGTCCTCATACGTCCGCAGAATCGTCCTGCCGAACAAATCGATATGCTCGGGGGTATAAGTCAGCCAGCGCATCGTATCCGGCGGGGGGCGCCGAACCGCCGGCGCAGGATCGGCGCTCCGGAATAAATAGATCAGATCGGTCATCGGGCGAAATCCGCTCCGCCGACACAGATTTTGACGATTTACGTCTTCCGGCTCCGTTAATATCTGGATCAAACTCGCTCCCTCGCGCAGGGCCCATTGACAGGTGGTACGCAGTGTCTGGTGGGCCAGGGAAGACATATTCGTCTCCGAAAACCCTTGCGAACGCACTGGTGATGTAAAGATAAACGCCGAACGACCCGGCTGACTTACGAATAAACACGCATGAACCATTTGGTCTTGATATAACGCCACCATCTGGTGCGTCAAATCATAATGCTCCCGACGCGCTATCTGCTTAAAGGATAAAATCTTATCTTCAATGTGTTGCCGCGCTTCGCTCCTCTCCGACAGAAATAATGTCAGAGCCTGATCGATCTCCGACGCTTGGATCGGGCGAATCTTACCTTGAGGAATTACCTGCGCCGATATCCCCGGACGCAACGATACCACCGCCGCATCCGATCGACGACGGATAATTTGAATCTCACGATTATTTTTTGCCGACGGCGCCAGGGGAGGGACTCCTTCGTTTATCCAATTCCTGCAGTACCTTCTTAAACGTATCGGGATTTTCAGTCTTCAGCTTCGTGAGCAAAAGGTCTTTAGCGGCCGGATTGATGAGTGGATCGCTCAGGAAATTTACCAACGACTCAAAGCGCATCTCGGGAAAAGGGGGCAGCGCCACCCGATCGCTGCCGGGTTCGGCTCGTTCTGCCTGGTAATATGCGTAGATCCGATGTGCTCGGGCTTCCATCGCCGTCGCCAACTCCGGATTATCCTGTGCCAGGGCGCCCCAACTCTGGCGCAACAGCGAATCGATATAATTCGCCGCCACCTTCGGGCCGATTTCATCCAGCTCCTCCTGGATATTCTTTTGCAAAAAGGCAACCAGCGAATCTTCCGCCGTGCTCTTCTTGAAATAATCCGGATTCTTCGGAAACCGCTTACGCAAATCCAGAAAATATTTTAGCGCCGTCTCTTTATATCCGGCCAAATATAAATTCTCGATCCCTGTCCAGATCATATAGGCAAACGCGTCATAAATATTCTCCGGCACTTCTTCGCCTAAATCTTTATAACCTTGAATTACCTCCACCATCGCCACATACGCCGGCACGAACATCCGCAGGTCCTGACTGTTGAATATCCCTAAGTGGTTCCGGGCGATCCGGTCCACGATCTCTTGTCCCGGCTCTCGCGGGGTCGCCTCTTCTGGCTTGCCGTACATATAGATCGTGATATGACCCATCTCGAACAGCTTCTGCATACTGTGATAGATATCCTGGCGGATCCGCAGATAGTAAAATTCATCCTTCATCGACGTATAGGGCTCCCCCTCCCATGCCCAATAGATCGCATGCGCAAACGGCTGACGCCAATCCAGACTCAACCGATGACCTTCGTGAGCATAATCATAAGGTCCGTATTTGGCATTCAACTCCAGCATCACCGCCGGGTCCATCTTCCAGTGCTCACTTAGCTCACGTCGGCGCAGATACATACTCAGCGTCCGGAACGTATAACGCCGGATATGACGGGACATCAATTCCTTAAATGCTTCTGAATACCTAAAACTCTCCGGAAAAGATATATAATCCAGAAAGGTCTCTTGAATCGCCTTATCATCGGGAAATCTCTCCGGCTCGACCTCTTGAATCTTCCCCACAAACTCCGCGACGTTCGGATCGGCAATCACCTCGCTCCACGACCGCGGCGCCTCCCGCAGATATTGCAACTCGGCGTTCATGCTCTCCTGCCGGGGGCCGACGATCTTCATCATTTCCAACGCCAGACGACGCTTGTAATAACGATGGTAATTATCCGATATATCGCCTATCTTGTGCAGAAATATATACGACAGATAACTATACAACTGGGCGCTCCGGGGATTGTATTTCAAGCCTTCATCCCGGAGCAGCGAGATCCCCGCCATCACCCAGTTCCAACGCTCCGGCGGATTCTCCATCGACACCGAGATGTTATACGCCATATTCCACG
>CAZNQT010000147.1:0-9565 GCA_964574885.1 uncultured Pirellulales bacterium | reverse complement strand
ATTCTGGGGATACAGATTGGACTGGCGGCGCTGGTAATAATTCGGTATCTTCCACGACTGATATATAAGGGAAAGAATGGCAGGCACGGCCAAACCTACGAAATAAATAAAATGACGAATGACGAATAGAATAGGAACTTGAAAAAGCAACGGGTGGCAGCCTCAAGCGAGTCTTCGAGCTTGGGGCTGGTTATATACCACGATGTATGGATGGCCCTATTTGGTTGCTCTCGGATACTCTGTGACATATTGAATACGGTATGGGGAAGGAGTAAGTGTATGAGTGATAGAATTATATACATGATAATTTATATCGTTTTATTGTTGGCGATGCCGTTGATGGGGGCGTCGGAACCAAAGGTGAAACCGAAACCTGCGGAACAAGTGAAGATAGAGAAGTTGTCGCCGGAGCTGGAGAAGCTGTTGGCGAAGGTGGAGCAGCGTGGGGAGAGTCTCAAGAGTTTTCAGGCGGCCATGCTGTACGAGCAGAATCAGCCTTTGACGGATACGCTGACGGTCCGGACGGGGGATATGTACTACCAGGCGGACGCGAAGACGGTACGGTTTCGCATCCATTTTGCGGATTATCTGCAGGTGGATATAGAAGAGGATAAGCGGCCAAAGCCGGTGAGGTTCAACGAGGATTTTGCGTTTGACGGGATGTGGGTGACGCGACGGAACGAGCGGACGAAGAGCATTCAGCGGCGGCAGGTTGCAAAGACGGCGCGGAATAAGGAGGATTTCCGATTGGGCAAGGGTCCGTTTCCGCTGCCGTTCGCCCTGAAGCGGGATGATATCGTCAAGGAATTCGCGATTACGCTAATGAAGCCGGACCCGAAGGATAAGACGTTTAAGGATGCGGATCATCTGCTTTTGAAACCGAGGCCGAAGAGTTCGTTCGAGGAAAAATACGTGAAGCTGGAATTGTGGCTGTCGAAAAAGGATACGGTCCCGGTGCGGATGCGTTACGAGGTGGACAATGCCGAAACCACAACGGTAACGTGGAGTAAGATTAAGATCGATAAAAAGATTTCGGACAAAACATTCGAATTGAAGCCGGGAGGTGCGGATTGGGACGTGGAAGAGATCCCGCTGCAGGAGGAACCGGCCGTGCAAAACAAACCAAAGCAGAATTAAGAAACCTTAGATCCGCCTTCGCGTAAAGCTATGGCGAGACAAGTTTTGCGGTTTGCACGGATTGAATTTCGTCACAAAGACACGAAGGTAGAAAAGAGTTTGCGGTCTGCGATTTAGGGTTAAGAAAGAAGATGATAGTGTTTAGATAAAATGTACTTTTTTAATTTCATGATAATAATTATTCATATGTACGAAGTTCATTGGTAACGCAAAATGGATTTATTTGAATTTGCAAAAAATCATGCGGATGAAGAATTTGATAAATACCTGGCTGAAACCGAAGAAATGCAGCTCTGTTTTATAAGTCGTTATGAAGGAAGTATAACTTTAGACGAAATTAAAGTTGGTATTCTAGAAACGATAAATAATGTCGAATCTTTGCTTGACGATGCACAATATTTATTGAAAGCAAAAAGATATCCAAGGGCATTCGCTTTATCTGTCACCGCTATTGAAGAAATTGGTAAAATAATGGTACTACAAACAATGGCAGAAATACCTGAAAGTCATAGAGGAGTATGGAAAACAATATGGAATGATTTTCGATCGCATAATCTAAAATATAGTTACGGTGAGACAAAAGTATGGAACGATCAACTTCTAGCTCAATTAGGTGCATATTTATCAGCAGATTACAAAGAGAAGATTGTTTTAGAGCGATTTAGGCAGTTAAGTCTTTATGTAGACTACTCTGAAAAGAATAAAAGATGGTTTACGCCAAATGAAATTGTTGAAGAGATGGTTGAAAAGGAGTTTAAAATAGCTAATGAATGTTTAGTCAGAATAAAATATTATCGAGATAAAGGAATGTATGAGGTTCACACTTTAAAGCTACTCAAGAAATATTGCAGCCCAATATATAAAAGAAGACAAAAAATCCCCAAACGACGAGAGGACCCTTATGAGTGGGCAAGATTTGTCACGGAATTAAATGATAAAAGGCGTACTTTCTTTGGTCATCTAATTGAAGAGGGAGTTATAGAAAAATTTAATCCATAGAATTTTTTTATTTTACTGCATAGTGAGCAATTTGTGGATTTTAAATAAAGGAAAAACAATACTTTCAGGGAATAAAGAGAAGATGAGATACGGAAGCGTATTAGTCGTCGGGGGATTTTTGCGGGATAGTGGGTTGGCGCGAAGGGGGGATGGGGGTAGAATGGTTGCACAAATAAGGAGTGATATACAGTCTTAATATCGAAAGGTAAAAAAATTGCAAATCAGTATGATAACATGAGGAGATGATTATGTCAGAACGGAATGGAAAGGTTACACGACGAACGTTTTTACGGCGTACAGCGGCGTTGGCGGCGGCGCCCTATTTCGTGCCGGCGACAGCCCTGGGGCGGGGCGGCAGGGTGGCACCGAGCGAGCGGATCGTCCTGGGCGGGATCGGGGTGGGTCGGCGCGGCTCTTCCGATCTGCGGTGGATGATGCAGGAGTCGGATGTTCAGTTTGTGGCGAGCTGTGACGCGAACAAGCAGCGCGCCGAAGCGGTCAAGAAAATAGTGGATGCCAAGTACGGGAACCAGGATTGTAAGTTGTACCGGGATATGCGGGAATTTCTGGCGTTACGCACGGATCTGGATGCGTTGCTGATCACGACGGGCGACCGCTGGCACGCGCTGGCGTCGATCATGGCGATGCGGTCCGGTAAGGACGTGTATTCGGAAAAACCTTCGTGCATGACGATCGCCGAAGGTCGGGCGGTAGTGGAAACGGCCAAGCGGTATCGACGGATCTATCAGACGGGGACGCAGCGGCTGAGCGAAGGGAATTTCACGTTTTGTAACGAGATGCTGCGTCTGGGGCGACTGGGGGAGGTGAAGACGGTGCGTGCACATATCGCGCCGTGGGACTCGGCGGAATTGAGTCACAAATGGCTGCCGGCGCAACCGCAGCCTCCGAAGGAGGAGTTGGACTGGGATGAATGGCTGGGGCCGTGTCCGTGGCGGCCTTACAACGCGACCTACACACAGGGTGGATGGCGGGGGTATTATGACTTTCATACCAGTTGCATCGGAGAGTGGGGCGCCCATACATTTGCCCAGGCCCAGGTCGGGATGGGGGCCGGCCGGACGACGGCGATCGCATATAAGTACGTGAACAACGACAGCGGGGATGGAATGGTAACGCAGTTCGCCAACGGTCGAGAAATGATCCTTGAGCGCGATATGAAAAAGAAAATCTGGCACGGTTCGTGCGGGGTGCGGTACGAAGGCAGCGAAGGTTGGGTGGCGACGGCCGACGGATATTCGAAGCCGGATGTCTCATCGCCGGCGATGCTGTCGGACTTTCGCAAGATCGTCAATGATTACAAGGAGCGTACCGGAAGGGCGCTTAACCACGTGCGGAATTTCTTCGACTGTGTGAAGTCGCGTCAGTGGACGGTGGCCAATCCGGAAGTGATGCACCATTCCATGGGGACGGTGCACGGGGCGAATATCTGTATGTGGCTAAGACGCGACCTGAAATATGATCCGGTGAAAGAGGAATTTATCAACGATGCGGAAGCGAATCGGCTGCGGTCGCGAGCGATGCGGGAGCCGTGGATTTATTAGGAAATGAGTAGATGAGTAAATGAGTAAATGAGTGGATGGGTAGAAGAATCAATGAGTCATACAAAGGGAAGATTATTATGTTGAAGTCAAAACTACATGGTGCTCTGGCGCTGGCAGTATGGTTTGGTGTTTCGCCGTTGTTGATGAGTCAAACGATCCCGGCGGCGTCGGAAGAACTGGAAACGAAATTGATCGGCGTGTTGCAATCGAATGCAGCGTATCAGGAGAAGGCGGCGGCGTGTCGGCAATTGTCGGCCATCGGTACGGCCAAATCGATCGGGCCGTTGGCGGCGCTGCTGGCCGATGAGAAACTGTCGCACATGGCGCGGTACGCTTTGGAACCCATGCCGTTTACGGCGGTGGATCAGGTGTTTCGGGAAGCACTGGGGAAACTGAAAGGTAAATCCCTCGTCGGCTTGATCGGAAGCGTAGGAGTGCGAGTGGACGCTCAGGCGGTGGGTATGCTGGCGAAGATGTTAAACAATCGGGACGGTGAGGTGGCGGAGGCGGCGGCGCGAGCATTAGGCAGCATTGGGGATACGGCGGCGGCAGCGGCGCTGCGAGGCGCGCTGGCCCAGGTTTCGGGCGACCGACAACTCGCGGTCTGTGAAGGTCTGTTCCGCTGTGCCGAGGGATTTGTCACCCAGGGGCGAAGGAAAGAAGCAATTGCGATTTATGATACGCTGCTGAAACTGGATGCGCCGCACCAGGTGCGCGGCGGCGCGCTGCGGGGTGCGATCCTGACACGAGAGTCGGCAGGGATGGATTTGTTAGCGAAGTACCTGAAAGACGACGACTATATATTGTTTGCAACGGCGGTGCAGACGGCACAGGAATCCAGGCTCAGTCAGGTGACGGGAATTTTACTGGCGGCGTTGGATTCACCCTCGACGGATCGAAAGGTAATGCTGATTCAGGCCCTGGGCAATAGGGGAGATCGCCAGGCGCTGCCGACGTTGTACGGATTGACGCAAAAAGGTGAGAAGCCGGTTCGGTTGGCGGCGATCAAGGCGCTGCCGCAAATTCCGGGCAGTTCGGGAATCGTACTGGTGAAGTTGTTCGAGGATAGCGACCGCGAGATATCGTCAGCAGCGTTGGATAGTTTTTCTGCTATCTCCGATCCGCAGTGTGATGCAGCGGTCATGAAGATGCTGCAAAGCAGCGATACGAATAAACGACTGTTGGCGATTGACTTGATCGGTCGTCGGCGGATGCGTGCCGCGCTGCCTGCTTTGTTGCAGGCCGCGGGTGGGAACGATGTACAGGTTCGAGTAGCGGCTGTGAAGAAGGTGGGAGAGATGGGCGGAACATCGGAGGCCGCGCCGCTCCTGGACCTGCTGATGAAATTTACCCAAGATCAGGAATTGGATGCCGTAGAACGAGCTTTAAGCGCGATCTGTACGAAGACCGGGACACCGCAGAAATGTACCAAAATGATTGTCAGTCGGATCGGTCAGGCCCAACCGGCGCAGAAAAGCACCTTGCTGCGGGTGCTGGGCGCGGTAGGCGGCGCAGAAGCGTTGCAGGCGGTACGACAGGCCGTGGGCGATTCTCAGCCGGAGGTTCATACCGCGGCGATTCGGGTATTGAGTACGTGGCAGACGCGAGAGGCGGCGCCGGTGCTGTTGGAACTGGCAAAAACGGCGAAAACGACCAACGACAAGACGCTTTGTCTGCGAGGATATCTGCATCTGGCGACGAATTTGAAAATGCCGAACGGGCGGCGCCTGGCGATGTGCCGCGATGCGACGGATTTAATTCAGCGTAATGATGAGAAAAGACTGATGCTCGGTGCGTTGGGTAAAATCATCTCGCCGGATGCGCTGCCGATGATTACACCCTATCTCGAGGATCGATATACGCGCGCGGAAGCGGGAACGGCGATTGTGACGATTTCGGAGAAACTACTGAAAGATCGTAACGCCTCCAGATTTGCTGCGAAGTTGATCGAGCCGCTGGAGAAAGTAGTGCAGGCGAATCCGGAAGGCGGCCTGGCCCAGCGGGCGAAATCGTTTCTGAACCAGGCGAAACAAAAAGCAAAGCAGTAATTGAAACTAATCGTTGTAGCGGAACATGAACTATGTCATTCATACGCAGGCAGGAATCCAGGCGTTAGGTTCCATGATTAAATTATAAGAAAATGCATTCCTGTTTTCGCCGGGGTGACATCATTTCACAAAAGGATGGAACCGATGGTTGACCTTAGAATAATACCAGCAGCCATAATATTGTTACTAGGAGTAGTACATCCTGTATGTACCGGAGAGATCATTTCAATCACAGACGATCTGCAGTATGAAATCGAAATCGCCCTGAATTTCGATACCGTGATACATGATATAAATGATCGCGGAGAAATCGTCGGCACTTTCTGGGATACAGTGGAGGAAAGATTTATCCCCTACTACTGGAGTCCGGCTGCAGGATTCTATAATATATCCGAGGATTTTAATACCTTGCCCGAACATGTAGGAGAAGCTTTGGGGATCAATAATGAAGGCCTGGTTGTCGGTTATTGTGGGCCGTCACGTTTTTTATGGTCAAGGGAAGAGGGTGTTCTACACGACGATTTACCATTGGCTGGTGCGGCAATAAATGATCACGGAGTTATAGCAGGAATATTGAATCAGCAGGTTTGTACTTGGGACAAGAATAATGGCTTGCAGGAATTTGGTAATCTGGGAAGTGATGTTATAACGGTGAGTAAAATTACCAACCAGGGAGAAATTGTGGGCAGGTCGCATATATCTCCGGAGCTAGATTTTGATCATGCTTTTCTCGTAGATCAACAAGGCAATATGCATGACTTAGGTGGCGTTTCGGAAGATTCTCAGTCTTTCTTAAGTCTTGCAACAGCAATGAATGATTCTGGCATCATCGTCGGCAGTGTAGATTATGAGGCGGTATTCTGGAATAAGTATTTTCATATTTCTACATTGGGGATTAGAGGTCATGCTACGGATATAAACAATGATTGCATTATTGTTGGTTATTCAATATATGATGAAACTTTCTTATGGCATGAAGATACCGGGGTGTTACTCTTAGGGGATTGCCTGACGGATAATTCCTCTTGGGATACACTTTCCCATGCCCCTGTTATTAATAATAAAGGCCAAATTGTAGGCGTCGGTTGTTACAACGATCAACCATGCACGTATGTAATGACTCCTGTTCCAGAACCCCTCAGTTGGATATCAATGCTTTTTGGCATGACATTGATCACGTCGAAGCGAAAATCAAGATCATTGTTAAAATAGCAAACGATAATTCTTAATAGGTATAGCGGGGCCTTGCCCCACGCGTTATTATCATAAGGATCGATTGCATAGGAGTAATCATGAGAAACGCGAATGATAACACGGTTACGCGTCGTGAGTTTTTATCCCGGAGCGGTGCGACGTTGGCGGGCACGGTGCTGGCGGGCGCCTTGTTGCCGGGGGCGTATGCGGCGGGGAGCGATACGATTCGTTTGGCGCTGGTGGGCTGCGGGGGGCGCGGTACGGGGGCGGTGGCCGATGCCTTTGCCGATACGGGCAGTTCAGTGCAATTGCATGCGATGGCGGACTTATTCGAGCATCGTCTGCAAAGCAGCCTGAAAAATCTAACCTCGCGTTATCAAGATAAGGTCAAGGTGTCGTCGGATCGTCAATTCATTGGTTTTGACGCCTATAAGAAAGCCATCGACAGCCTGAATCCGGGCGACGTGGTTCTGTTGACGACGCATGCGGCGTTTCGACCGCTGCAATTTGAGTACGCGGTGCGAAAAGGTGTGAATGTGTTTGCAGAGAAGTCGTTTGCCGTGGATGCCCCGGCGGCGCGGCGGTGGCTCAAGGCGGCGGAGGAATCGGAAAAGAAAAATCTGAAAGTCGGCGTGGGCTTTATGTGGCGGCACTCGCGGGCGCGGCAGGAACTGATCCGGCGGATCCACAACGGCGCTATCGGGGACGTGCATACGCTGCGGATCTATCGGGTGCACGGGCCGGTGCACTGCCCCAGGCGACCGAAGGACAGCAATGAACTGACGTTTCAACTCCAGCATCCGAACAGCTTTACCTGGGTCTCGTCGGGATTCTTTATCGACTGGCACTGTCACAATATCGACGTGGCGTGCTGGACGAAGGGCGCCTGGCCGATCTCGGCCCAGGGATTCGGAGGCCGTTGTTATCCCGAAGCGGGCAATCAGTTCGATCATTACACCGTGGAATACACCTTCGCCGACGGCGCCAAACTGTTCGCTTTTTCACGACACATGAACGGCTGCTGGAATACCTACTCCGATTACGCGCACGGTTCGAAGGGTTCGGCAATCATCATGGCGGCGCTGGGCGATCCCAAACCCAAAATGTACAAAACCCAACACATGGTGAAGGATAATCTTCTTTGGGAATTCGGTCAGCGCGACCCGAATCCGTACCACGCGGAGTGGCGCCTGCTTTTAGAGGCGGTACGTCAGAACAAACCGCATAACGAGGCTCGTCGCGCCGGTGAAGCTGAGATTGCCGCCCTGATGGGTCGGATGGCCACGCATAGCGGCCAATTTATCACCTGGGATCAGGTAAAAAACTCGAACTTCCAATTCGTAAAAGACATCGACCACATGACCTACGATACGCCGGCCCCAATTCACGAAGGTCCCGACGGCGTCTATCCCGCTCCCCAGCCGGGTATTACGAAAGAGTGCTAAAAAGTCGTGAGTGAGTGAAATGAGGGGAACCGCCTTGCGAGTTCCCAGGCTTGGGAGTGGATCGTACTCGGATTCTCTGATTCTTTTTTACGTTTCTTCTCTGTAGCAACTACATTACTTTGCGGATTTCCTCGCTAGATGAATTGCTGGTAATTCTGCTTATGCGATTCATTGTATTTTGATTTTATTCTGTTTCTTTTCGTGGAACGCTGCGTTCTTATGGAACCGCTATCTACGGTGATGAAAGATTTAAGAAGATGGTTGAAAATCTATTGGAACAATAGAAGTGAATTAAAAGAGGCAGAACCTTTTTTGGTTTGTCCCTTTTAAAAAAGCCCTAAGTACCGCAACAGGTCAGGGAGATTTTTCTTCTTTTTTTGTATATTTCGCAAGCCCAATCCCTTCGTACTCGTACCCTTCTCCCTTTCTTTCTCTAGGAGGAGGAAAATGTGAAAGGTATCTCTTTGTGTTTCAGTCCACCGGGATTTAACCGACGGGTGGCATGCTTAACCGTGTGCCACAGACGCCCTTGGCTGTGTTCATGGAGTACGTAAATGTGCCACGGTCATCTTGACCGTGCTCGTTGATCCGTACCCGCGCCACTGGCTATCATCGCTCTTCCCTTTTTCCTGTCCGCTATCCGCTATCTCCTCCTACCGTCAACCGTAAACTGAAACCGTAAACCTTTCTTTATTCATCCTTCATCCTTTGATTAGCCCCCGGACCTGTGCCGGGGATGGAATCCGTAGGGGCGATCCCGCGTGGTCGCCCAAACAAATCCCCGTTGGGTGGCATGCTCAAGTACTCTTGAGCATGTGGTACAGTCGCCCTCGGCTGTGTTCATGGAGTACGCAAATGTGCCACGGTCATCTTGACCGTGCTCGTTGATCCGTACCCGCGCCACTGGCTATCATCGCTCTTCCCTTTTTCCTGTCCGCTATCCGCTATCTCCTCCTACCGTCAACCGTAAACTGAAACCGTAAACCTTTCTTTATTCATCCTTCATCCTTTGATTAGCCCCCGGACCTGTGCCGGGGATGGAATCCGTAGGGGCGATCCCGCGTGGTCGCCCAAACAAATCCCCGTTGGGTGGCATGCTCAAGTACTCTTGAGCATGTGGTACAGTCGCCCTCGGCTGTGTTCATGGAGTACGCAAATGTGCCACGGTCATCTTGACCGT
>CAZNQT010000146.1:0-9572 GCA_964574885.1 uncultured Pirellulales bacterium | reverse complement strand
ATCATATCCTGCCCCGAGGACTCCTCCGCGAACCGAAATTCCAATTACGCCGTGCCCACGTCGCCGTCCTCAGTCGCTGCGATTTGATCGATAAAAATGATCTCTCTCAATTACAGACCCAGATCGAACAATTACTTCAGCATCCTAAAAATAAATCCGAAACACAGCCGAAACTCATCGTCCACAGTCAACATCAGCCAGTCGCCCTGTTGGCATCCGACGGTTCCAAGCATCCGCCGGCCAACCTGCAAGGGAAAAAAATCTTTGCCTTTTGCGGCATCGGTAATCCCCAGGCCTTCGAAGATATGATTACCGAGCTTGGTGGCGAGGTCATTGGCCATTACCTCTTCGGCGACCATTATGTCTATGACGAACTCGATGCCAATCTCCTGCGCGACTGGCGTACCCAGTATAATGCCGAATGGCTCGTCACTACCGAAAAAGACTGGGTCAAACTCAAAGACATACCCCCCATCGCCGGGATCGAGGAACTTTTTTGGCTCAAAATCGAAACCCGCATCACCCAGAGCAAAGAAAAACTCGGCCAAACCATTATGAAAACACTTGGAAAGTGAAACATGATCGACCTTCCTGAACAAATTGTAAACCGATACCTAAAAACCCCCCTCCGTCAGAAGGGGGATATCTGGGTGGCAGCCACCGAGTCTGCGAGGTGGATGGTGAATGTGGCACAGCCGCCCTCGGCTGTGTTGGGTGGCACCGCCAAGCGAGTCCGCGAGTTTGGGGGTGGATTAACACCCACATACTAGTACGGAGCACTGAAATATGATCGATCTTCCTGAACAAATTGTGAGCCGATTCCTCGAAGCCTGCCACGACATAGCGCGCTGCCGCCTCGTCCGTTGTAACAGCGGCAACCTCTCCCAGCGGCTCGATGACCAGCGACTTCTCATCACGACCTCACGCAGTCGAATGGAAAACGCCTCCGCCGATGATCTCTGCCTCTGCAACCTCTCGGATGGTTCCCCCCTGACGGGGAAAAAACCCAGCGTCGAAGTGGGTTTCCACGCCGGCATCCTTCGCACTCGGCCTGAAATCAACGTCGTACTCCATTTTCAAACCCCCTGCGCCACGGCCCTCGCCTCTCGGGACTCTCAGAACCTTAATTATTTCGTAATTCCCGAAGTGCCCTACTATATCGGTCCCGTCGCACGCATTCCCTACCTGGCCCCCGGTTCCCAGGAATTGGCTAAAGCTGTTACAGAGGCCATGCGTCAACACGATATGGTGACGATTAGCAATCATGGACAGGTAACCGCCGCTCGGGATCTTACTCAGGCCGTTCAAAATGCCGAGTTCTTCGAATTAGCCTGTGAAATCATTGTACACGGCGCCGACAAGATAACTCCATTGCCGGACGAATACGCGAATCAACTCCTCACCTTGCGCCAATCTGCTTCCAACGCCAAGATTTAAAGGAAAATAAGAGGAGACGCATAAATATTTATTATGTCATTCCCACGAACTTTATGTCATTCCCGCGAAAGCGGGAATCCAGGATTTCTTCGGTTAGCCCTCAACTTTACGTTGGGGGGCCTTTTCTTATCGCCAATCACTTTTACTCTTTTACTCTTCTACTCTTTTACCCATCTACTCATTTGCCCCCGGACCTGTGCCGGAGGCCAACACTACACTAATACGATATGACGCCAGAAGGTAGGGGCGACCCCGCGTGGTCGCCCGACCGGTGTTGATGCCAAGAAAGCCCCCTCCGCCAGAAGCCGGTCGATCACCTTGATGGTGTATATGCCCAATAGAATTTGGTGTGCAAGCGTGCCACGGCTGTGTCAGCCGTGCTATACTTATGATGGGATAATAACATCAACCACGGCCAGGATGGCCGTGGCACAATTCTTGGAGAGATGCCAATACAAATTCTTAATCTCTCACAGCCGGTACCATACAGATATTGGGTGGCGCCGCCAAGCGAGTCCGCGAGGTGGATGGCGTATATGCCCGATAAAATTTGTGTGCTTTTCGTAATTTTATGGCTATCTTTATTTGTTATTCGGTCATTCGTCATTGATTCGTCATTCGGATTTTGCCATTCGTCATTTTATTTGGCCCCTGCCCGCCATGTAGTCTATCAACAAGGTATCGATTATATTTACATCTACCCGTTCGATGGGAACAATCATTTTGAGTACGCCTGTCGTCCATGGAATCCATCCTGCTGGCAGCCCAAAAGCGAAAAACGCATCATTCAAACAGGCCACCCTTGAAACTTGAATCCGCATCAGGTAATATAGCGCAAACGAAAAAGTTACCTGCCGGCTAAGAAACTTTATGGCGTAATAATACGAGGAAATACGAATGAAATCATTCCCAATAATGTTTGTAGCTTTTTGTATGTTGGGCGTATCGGTCCTGCATGGTCTCCCAAATACTCCCGCGAATATTAAAGGTTTGCCTTCGGATTGGCTCGATGCCTGGTCCAATCCCCCCGCTGAACTGCGCCCCCTGCAAATCGTTCATGGCGTCCCTCCCCAACAGGCCAACGCGGATTCGATGAGGGCGCTTAAAAAATTGGGACTGGGAGGCATCGTCTGCAATGTGGCCTTCGATAACTACCTGCAATCGGAAAAAAACTGGCAAACGCTCGTTCAGGTCCTGCAGGCCTGTCAGGAGGTCGGACTCGTCGTCTGGATTTATGATGAACTCGGATATCCCAGCGCCGGGGCCGGGGGATTGGTTCTCAAACGCAATCCGAAATTCGAAGCCCTCGCCCTGACCTACGATCCCTCCAGCCCGCAGCCCTTCAACCTGAGACCGGCCTATGAACACACCCACGCCAGTAATAATTTTCATGCCGCCCGGCGGTATCCCAATCTGATCGACGCCGATGCGATTCATTGTTTCCTGGACGTGACCCATCAAGCCTATTGGCAGCGCCTGCAAAAATATTTCGGCAAGACCATTCAGGCCTTCTTTACCGACGAACCGTCCCTGATGGCCGTCAATATCGGACAACTACCTGAGGACGTCCGTAAAAAAGTACGCGTGGTCGATCCCATCGATGTGAATCTCAAACCACTGCCCTCCGTTCCCTGGGTCAACGACCTCCCCGAATTATACCGCCAACGATACGGACAGGATATTATGTCGGTACGCCGTAGTCTCTTTGCTGGAAATGAACCGTCGGACAGACAGGTTCGTCAGCGGTTCTGGGCCTTAATCGCCGACCTGATCGTCGAACGATACTTCGGCCAGATCCAGACCTGGGCCCAGGCCCACCATGTCGCCTCCTCCGGACATACCTTGTGGGAAGAAACGCCCTTACATCACGTCCCCCTGGAAGGAGACGCACTGAAAGTCTTGCGGCGCATGGATATTCCCGGTCTGGATATGCTCAATTCGGATCCGCAATCCGTCGTTTACAACGGTTGGCTGACCGCCTCTCTACCGGCCTCGGCGGCCCTGTTCAACCAAACCCGAAAAGTCATGACCGAGGTCAGCGATTTCTCGCAGACCATGGCCGGTAAAGAACCCGTCTCTCTGGTAGATATGCAGGCGACGGCGGCCTGGCAAGCCGCGCTCGGCGTCACCGAATTTACCCTCTATTATAACTATCGAAATCGTAAAGCCGAGACCTACCGCCAATACTGCGACTATGTCGGTCGGCTCAATGCCCTCCTGCGCAATGCCCGCCTCGCGCCGCGCGCTCTGCTCTATTATCCCATCTACGATCTCTGGCAGGAGTATCTTCCCGTCGCTGAGAAATTAACCCTCGACAACCAATCCCCGCGAACCCGCCGTTTAAGCGACTCATTCCTGAAACTGGGGCAGCAAATGCTGACCAGACAAATCTCGTTCGCGATTGTGGATCACGAACTACTCTCTGGTGCGAAAGTCCGTCAGCACGCTTTAGAGGTAGAAAATTGTCCGTTTCATGCCCTGGTCCTACCCGCCGAGGTTCGCCTCCCCGAGTCGGCGGAAAAAGTCGTGAAAGAATTCGAGGCCGCCGGTGGAAAAGTATTTCGTAGCCAACCTTCCGGGCCGGGAATTGATTTCCCATCCTTGGGTGAAATATACTCGAACGGAACCTTAGACCCCCCCGGCGATCGCATCGTAATCGGACGCTTTCTCCGAGAGGACTGGCACATTATGCTCTTGGTAAATGTATCGACTCAACCCTATCAGGGAAAAGTTACGATGAATAAAGACGGCGACTGGTTCCGCGCGGATCCCGCCACCGGAAAAATCGAGTCCGTAAAGCAGAATCAAACCGGAACCATCGACCTGTCCCTACCCCCGCGGGGCGCTCAATTACTGATGGAATCGCCGTCAAATTCGAAGAATTAACCGAAAAGTGAGTATAAAAATGACTAAAACCAGAGAAAATTACCCCCCTATCGACGTAAATAACCTGAAAACCTTCCCTATGTCGCAGCGCCAGCATAAGGTCGATCAGCAACAACTCGCCAAATTACCGGAAAAAGACGCGCCCATTTCTGAATTCCTGGATAGTTTCCCCGACTTCCTCGGCGCCCAACAGTTGCGGCAATTGGCCCAGACCATCGCCGCCGCCGCCAAAAAGGGCCGCCCGGTCATCTTCGCCATGGGCGCCCACGTCATCAAGGTCGGCTGCTCCCCCATCGTCATAGATTTAATACAAAGGTCTGTCATCACAGCACTTGCGCTCAATGGCGCCGGCGGAATCCACGATCTGGAAATGGGTTTGTTTTGTAAAACTAGTGAGGACGTAGGCGCCAATATCCACGAGGGGCGTTTTGGGATGACGACCGAGGCGCCCCAGGCGCTGGCCGAGGCTGCCAAACGAGGTCGGGCGGAGGGGATCGGATTGGGGGAGGCGCTCGGTAAGCTGATAAACGAGCGGCAGTTAGAGTATCGGGAGTCGTCGCTGCTGGCGACGGCGGATCGGCTGGATCGATTGGCGACCATTCATGTCGCTATTGGCACCGATACGGTGCACATGCACCGACAGGCAGATGGGGCGGATATCGGAGCGGCGTCGCTGATCGACTTTCGTCGATTGGCATCAGCGGTAGCGGACCTGGGCGACGGCGGGGTGTGGGTGAACGTCGGGTCGGCGGTGGTACTGCCGGAGGTGTTCCTCAAGTGCGTCTCGATGGCCCGCAACCTGGGGGCGGACCTGGACGAGATGTACACGGCGAACCTGGATATGCTGAGGCACTACCGCCCGCAGCAGAACGTGGTTAGTCGCCCGGTGCGCGAGGGCCACAGCTTCTCGGTCACCGGCCATCATGAGATCTTGCTGCCTTTATTACGAATGTGGATATTACAATTACTATGAGTTTGGTATAACAGAAAAATGGTGTGCAATGCACACCCTACTACTTTACTACGAATGTGGATATTACAGATGCTATAAGGTATATAACGAATGAATCGACACGATTGGATAGAGGCCATCCTGGCGGGCGACCCGGACGTACCGGCGGCGCAGCAATGGATGGGATTTTTCAACGGCGAGGTGGCGCGGCGTCTCACGCCGCCGGAGTGTCATTATGCGCCCTTAGGGCTTTACGAGCGTCCTGATCATTTTGATTTTTCCGGCATGGGTTCGGAGCAACTGGATAAGATGGTGGCGTTTAACCATTATACGGGTCAATCCCTGTCGCTGCTGGGGCCGGGAGCGAACCAGTCCTTCGGTCACGGATTACCCGGTGAATTTGCCTGCCGACTGATCGAGAGAAACGATCATGAACTAATCGTCGAATATGAAACGGGAGTGAAGGCGCGGGTGCGATACCAGCCTCATTTTTACCATTTTTTCGATCATCCCCTGAACGGCAGCCATGATCTGGATCGGGTGGTCCTGCCCGATGCGTCGGATCCGCGTCGCTACGAGGGATTGCGCGCCGACGCAGAGTATCTGCGCGGTCGAGGGGAATACGTGGTGGGATCCCTGAACGGTTTCTTCAGCGCGTTGCATTATTTTCTGATGGATTACGAACAACTGCTGACGGGCGTTCTGCTCGAACCGGACTTTATCCGCGGGTGTCTGGAGCGTATCGGTCAATGGAACCTGACGGCGGCGGCGATGATGCTGGAGACAGGCCTGGATGGGTTGGTTTTTTGCGACGATTTGGGATCTAAAGATAAGCTCTTGATTTCACCCGCTATGTATCGCGATCTGATCAAACCCTGGCATCGCCGGGTTTGCGAGTTAGCTCATGAACGAGGCGCCACCGTACATTTGCATTCGCACGGTGCGATTCATCCGATTCTGGACGACCTGGCGGAGTGCGGTTTCGATATGATCAATCCTTTCGATCCGGAGGAGGGATACGATATCGAAGCGGTGCTGGAGAGATACGCGAATCAATTTGTCGTGGTCGGAGGTTTTCCGACGAGTTTCTGGAATTGGGCCGCCGAGAGACAGGAAGCGTACCTGGAGAAGATGGGCAGATTAGCGCGCAAACACGTTCGTTATATCTTTATGGATTCGGGCGGCGTGCCCGAACACATGACGCGCGAGGATTTTGAGCGTATCAACGCCTGCTCGCGTCGCGTCCGCGGCGTAGACCAGTGTTAAGGTAAAAATTAAAATGTAAAATAAACAATGAAAAATGAGAATCGAGCGGATAGTTGTGTGTTGTGAGAAATAAGAAATTCACCAGCCCCAAGCTCGCAGACTCGCTTGAGGCTGCCACCCAACGGGTCCGCGGCTTAACTTAGCACCGGTATAAGGAACAGTGGATTTTCGATCCCTGGGCAATGTGAAATTTTACGGCCCTTATTACAAATGTGGATACTCCAATTTTACTAACCGACCTTTAGTGAGTTTAATGCGGTAAAATGACGGCTTATTGACATAAAACGATACCAAGAAATTTAATGTTGACCTAAATCTTGTATTGATATAGTATTACATTAGATAAGGGAAGATCACTATTCTCTGTAACGGATAATTTGTGCGAAGCATAGATATCCCTTATGATTTAGATTTATGTAGATATAGCATGGAAGCCGACATCTATATATAGAGGAATGCAAGGCAAAATAACAATATACTGTAGAATAGCTACTAGAGGGAGAATTTACAATGGACCGAGAAAGAATCCTTCTCAAGCTAGTGTTAGACGAAATTGGCCTAGGCGATCTAAAACTCGATAGTTTTTCAGACCGGTTGCGTATTCAGAAGAAGATATATTTAACTCAAATCGCCGGACTGGATATGGGGTATAGATATAACTGGTATATTCGGGGTCCCTATTGTCCTTCCTTGACGCAGAATGCCTTTCTTTTGAAAGATGAAATTACGGACAAAGAACGTGAGGATGAAGAATATACATTAACTGAAACCGCTAAAAATTATATAGGCAAGGCAAATGAGATATGGTCACTGCCTTTAGATGTTGAGGCCACTGAGCCAGATTGGATAGAATTACTGGCTTCGCTCCACTATTTAGCCAACATAGCTTATTGGCCCAATAAGGTAGTTACACAAAAAAAAGTGGCAACCGAATTGAAGAAGGCAAAACCGCATTTTAATGGAAAAGATACACTTATTGCTAAGGCCTGGGAAAGACTAGAAACGCTCGGATTTATCGATCCGGAACCTTGAGCCCAAGCGTAATTCTGGATTTTTATGGAGATATGACCAGCGAATACCGGCATAAGATGATAATGGACCCGGTTCACGGGGATATTGGATTAAGTGAACTAGAAATAAATATAATCGCCACACCCACCTTTCAGCGACTTCGACGACTTAAGCAATTAGGATTTGCATCCTATGTGTATCCCAATGCAAGTTACAGTCGATTTGCTCATTCTCTGGGAGTGCTACACATTGCCAGTCGTGTGGCGGATGTGTTTCATCAAAACGATTTAATCAATGATGAAGCCGTTACCAAACTCCGTATTGCAGCATTATTACATGATATAGGTCATTATCCATATTCTCACTTAATGGAATACATTGAGAAGGAGCAAACTACAGATGCACTTCTTATAAAGAAGGGGGAAGGCGTGAGCACACCTAAAAAGGTTCGCGTATATCCTTCTCATGATGATTTGGGAGAACTCATAGTTACTGAGCGAAAGGACATAAAAGAGCTTATTGAAAATCACGATATTGATCCGGAAGAAATTTCTGCTTTGATGAAAGGACAACACACGCAGATACCCAATATTCTTCATAAGAGCCTTGACGTGGACCGCCTGGATTACCTAGTACGTGATTCTTTTAATACGGGCTTACCTTATGGTCGCGTTGATTTGAACTACATATTAAACAATTTAGAAATCACAAAGGAAGAAGGAGAGATCGTCCTTAGAACTAAGGCTAGAATATCCGCAGAGCATCTTCTTCTAGCACGGTACTTCATGTTCAGTTCGGTCTATTCTCATAAGACTATTTTTGGCTTTGAAGAACTTGTACGTAACACGATTGATTTGTTGATTCAAAAGGATGAGATTTATCGTTCCGGCGATGATATTGAGAGAATGATCAAGTCTGACACTTCGGATTTTTTGTGCTTTGATGACAGCTATCTTGATAGCAGAATCGAAAAATACGCATACAGTGAAAATAATGACATATTGAATATTTTCTGTAGAACTATTAAACACCGCTGTCCACCAAAGTTAGTTTATGAAGTAATTGATTTGCAACAGCGCGACAGAGGAGACCCAAGTACAGAATATACGCTTTTCCGTCAATTTCTTAGGCAAAAATTATTTGAGAAGGCCAATGAATTTGAAATAACGCCTGAGTTACTTTATTGGCGAGAACCCAAGGATATTGACTTTGAAGCGGCAAGCCCATTCATCGGGATTTCTCACTTGCATGAGGTAAAATCAGAAGAGATGCATGGGCTTGTCAAACTGATAGATTCAGATGGAAAAATCATTAACCTGGTCGAGGAGAAAAACAGCATTATTCATTACTTGAGTCAGCTTCAATTCAAATCGATACGTCTTTACGCCGTTGGAGTAGGTGAAGATAAATTGCAGAGGCTCAGACAAGCTATAAATAACCACATCCAGGCCAGTTAGAAATAATGTGCAAGTATGCCTTACCTAACTGCTTGAGAATTCAAAATTCAAAATGCAAAATGTAAAATTGCAGTGTTCGCTACGCTCACGGTTTTTTAAAGCACCGCGCCGGCGCTTGGGGCTCTTTGGTAATTCGGCAATACAGGGCGTTCGTCCCCCGGTTGACACCGGGGGCTATATTGTTGGCGAGTTCGATGTGTATTGGTATTCGCCATGGACAAGTAAGAACTTGTCCATGCCATCCGACACAGTAAATCCGAAGTTCGAATATCGAAACCCGAAACAAACTCAAATGATCTAAATACAAATTTTCAAAAACAAACAGGTCCCCGGTACAGGTCCGGGGGCCAAGTAAATTTAAGAGGCCCCACAACGTGAAGTTGGGGGCTAACCGGAGAAGAGATATCTCCGCCGAGGGCGGCGGAGCTACATGTCGTGGCGTCCCCTGGTTAGAAATGATGTGTAATTCACACCCTGCCTAGCTACTACGCAAACATGCCCACGCACACGTGAGGGTGTCCGGGAATTCGGAATTCATGTATAATAAAAGCCTCCAAGGGTTT
>CAZNQT010000145.1:0-9610 GCA_964574885.1 uncultured Pirellulales bacterium | reverse complement strand
CGGTAGAAAATGCGATGACAATGTATAACATTTTCCGAAATTATCACGATCCGGAATTTGTCGCCGCCCACAAGAAGAAGTAATGATGCGTAATAAACCGTTACGGGAAAGCGGCTTTTATTCCGGCCCAAATAAAAGCTCTTAATAGAACAGGCCGTTTGTGAGGTAGAAGGATATGTCAGACATGAATGTTTTGAAGAACGCAGTAATCCAAGGCGATCAGAACCTCGCCGCCGAAAGTACGCGGCAGGCATTAAAAGAGGGAATCGATCCGGAGATTATTTTACAGCAAGGTTTGATTGCCGGTATGAATGTGATTGGGGCGGCTTTCAAGAAAAATGAAATCTATGTACCCGAGGTGCTCATTGCGGCGCGGGCAATGAAAACGGCGCTGGAGGTCCTGGAACCCAAACTCATCGAAGCCGGCGTGGAGCCCATGGGAACGGTTGTAATAGGCACCGTGCAAGGGGATTTGCATGATTTTGGGAAAAACCTGGTGATGATGATGCTCAAGGGCGCCGGGTTTAACGTCATCGATTTGGGTACGGATGTATCCCCGGAGGCGTTTTTCATAGCGGTGCAGAAACACCAGGCGAAGTTAGTGGGATTATCGGCCCTGCTGACGACGACGATGCCGATGATGGCGAAAAGCATCGATGTATTCCAGCAAGCGGGATTGGATACGAAGGTGATGATAGGGGGCGCGCCCGTGACCCGGGAGTACGCGGATAAGATTGGTTCGCAGGGCTACGCCCCCGATGCCGCCACCGCCGTGGACGTGGCCAAAGAGCTATTGGGGGTGTAAGCAAGTGTAATGGCATTGGGATCTATGGATCTATGGATATATGTATCCGGACGGAAGAGCCAAGTCGGGGTAAAGTTTGAAGAGAAAGGAAGTGCCGATGTTTACGATAGGGCAGATATTGCGATTAAAACCGGACGCCATTGAGGAATACAAGCGACGGCACGACGAACTTTGGCCGGAAATGATCGAGGTTATGAATTCCTTCCAGATCAATATGGCGATTTATCTGTATGGAGAACTTCTTTTCCTGTTTGCCACGGCGCCCGACGAGAAATCCTGGCGCGACCTGGAGAATCATCCCATCACGCCCCGTTGGGATGAATATATGTCGGACGTGTTGGAACAGATCGAAGGGGATAATTATTACGTGGACATCCCCTGTGTTTTCGCCTTCGGAGAATTTGCCTCAGGCGCTCCGTCGAAGAAAAAGAAGAGTAATGTAAAATGATAGTGAGAAAGAGATGGATTTGTATGCTTGGGGTGTTTTGGCTCGTAGTGAGCTGCGGATCCATCATTTATTCAGCTCCACGGTTTGAAGGTCAGTTTTTTCGGGGCGAAGGAGATGTAGAATATTTACAGTTGTTGGATATCGCGCGGCGGATGTTTGGGGTGGATCCGGAATATCAGCACGTGGGCATGTTGTATGCGCCGGCGTGGAACGGGTTTGTCGAAGGGCCGCGCTGGAATGCGTGGTGGGTGCAGAACAGTTACGGGCCGACGTACTGTGCGTTGCCGTTTTATATGGAGCCGTATATTACGTTTTTGCAGAATGCGCAGGATCTGTGGTTCGACCAGATGGGGGACGGAACAAAAACGGTTCAATTCAAGGATTATACCTGGACGGCACCGGACGGGGCACTGATGGATTGTGCATCACCGGGGAGAGTGGTTTACAAGCAGGGGGACGGCCGGGTGGGGATCCACGACTGGGGGATGGAGTTTACGGCTGCGGGAGCGCTGCTACAGGCGGAGTTGTTGTTGATCAGCCGGGAGAGGGAGGCGATCGGACATTATTTACCGAAGCTGGAGCGGTGTGTGAATTTTATTGAGAGCCGCCGAGATCCGAAGTTGAATTTGTTTTTGGCGGGCGCGGCGGGGAATCTGTTAGCGCCGAGTTACGCGGGCTGGAAGAAGTCGGACGGGACATACGATAAGGCGTATCTGACGGGGCTGTCGGTGACGTATATTGCGTTTCTGGATCGGCTGATTGAATTGGAGAAGTTTGTGGGGAGCGAGGAAAAGGCGAGAGTTTACGCGGAGCAGCGGAAAACGGCACATGGAGGTCTGGCACGGTTAACGACGGAGGAAGGGTATTTGATCAAGTATCAGGACCCGGACGGGACGCGGCATGGGGTGTATGGGGCGAAGGAATATGGATATTTCGAGGCGGTGTGCAATCACGATGCGATTTGCTTTCGGGTGGCGGACGATGCGCAAGCGCGGAAGATCTATGCGAAGTTGGCGTCGATTACAGGATTGCGGCCGAACGATTTTGTGATTACGAATTATCCTTCGCTGGATGATATGTACGAGAATAGGGGGATATTCGGATTCGGCACCTGGATCAATGGGGGACATTGGTCCACGTGCGAGGCGCGGATGATTATGGGGTATTATCGGCTTGGAGTCTATGAGGATGCGCGGCGGAGCATGAAGAAGCTGCTGACGTTCGCCAAACGGTTTCAGATGGATAATCCGTTGAAGGATTTAGGGAATACACCTTGGTTTGACACAAGACCGATCAATTTATGTTACGACAGTTTCGGACCGCCGGCGGCGATGCTTCGGGGCTTGTTTGAATATCAGTATCAAGCAGATGGTCTGGTGCTGCGGCCTCATATACCGGGGGGGATTACGAAACTGGAGCAGCGGTTTCCGATTCGATGGGGGAAGAAAAGGCTGTATTTGTCCACGGCGGGACAGGGGCCAATTACGAGGGTGAGAATCAATGGCAATGGGTATGATTTTTTTGATAAGGATGCGGTTTATCTGAATTATGAAAAAGTGCCGGAGCGTGCTTATATTCAGATCGCCTTGGGACGTGGGGAGATTGATGCTTTGGTTTCATTTCCTGTAGCGCCGGGGAAGGTTAAGGGGTCGATTGATAAAATATCCGGGCTGGGAAAAAACAGGGGATTAGCGAAAAGGATACAGCGTTTCTACGAGTCATTAATTCGAAAGGAAGAGGCAGATACGTATGAAGGGGCGCATGCCCGTTTGGCGCTGGAGTGCATCGCGGTGATCCCGGCGCGGGCGGCGCTGATCCGGGAAGGACAAATCGCTGAACTGCCGAAGGCGTCGCAAGAGGCAGCGGATCAGGCGTACGTGCAAACGGCAAGCAGACATTGTACAGGACTGGGCAAGCAATTGGACGAATATGCAAAATCCGACGAGAAGCATAAACAGCAAATGTATGATTTGTGGAAACTGGCGGGGAAATAAAATCGATCAAGAGACTTAAAACAACAATCGCTGGAGACAGGAAAAAAGAAGCGAAAATCCAAGGTTAAGAGTCAGAAGAAAAATCAAAGATCAAAATTAAAAAATTTTCATTATGAATAAGTTAAAAAATATACACTGTTGAATACTCAGATAATTAATCAAACAAAGGATTATTTATGAGGATTTCAACGTCTAACCATGAGGGAAAACCATGATAAAGCTAGCGCCTTATAAGGGAGAACCGGACAAAGGGCGAACGATCGCAGCCCTGCGGGGAGAGAAGGTGGATCGGGTGCCTTATTTTGAAACGCTGATCGAGGACAAGCACGTGGAAGCATTTTTAGGTCGGTACGCGGGAAACACGTTGGCGTACGGAGGAGATCCTGCGAAGGGGAGCGAGGAAGCGGACGGCGCCCGTCCGATGTACCCGAAGGATTATATCGAGTTGTGTCAATTGATCGGTCAAGATGTTATTCTCGTGGAAGCGATTTGGACTCCTTTTAAGAAGCTGAAAAACGGGAAACGAGTACTAGTAGGCGACCGAAGCATTCGATCCCGGAACGATTTTACTCAACTGTTTATGCCGGAGGAGCAGGATATAGAACCGCATGTGCAATACGTTCGGGAATATAAAGAGGCCGTGGCGGGGACCCGAATCGGGGTGGCCGTACTGTTCGGCGCTTTTTTTCAAACAGTCTATGAATTTCTATTTCCCATGCAGGAGTTCATGTTGCAGGTCCATGACGATCGAGAATTCGTAGAAGAAATTTTAGAAATCAGCGCCGATTATTGGGTGAAATTCGTGAAGGCAATGATCGAGGAAGGGGTGGACTTCATGTATCCGGCGGATGACATCGCCTATAATTCGGGTCTCTTTATACGGCCCGAAATTTTCAAGCCGCTCTGGCTGCCCCGCGTAAGGAGGATATTCGAACCGATTCGCAATGCCGGATTACCGATTCTGTTTCACAGCGACGGGAAACTGGATGAGATTGTGGAGGATCTGATCGAAGCGGGAGTGACCTGTCTCACCCCGATGGATCCGTATAGTATTGACTACCGTGATTATAAGAAACGATACGGTCACCGGATCGCCCTGCACGGGAATATCGACATTCAACGCCCCCTGGTGGAAGGAACGCCGGAGGATGTGGAGCGAGACGTGAAAGAACACATGGAGGCTTTGAAGCCGGGCGGAGGGTATCTTGCCGGTTCCAGCCACAGTATAGTGAACTATATTCCTCACGATAATTACATCACTATGATTAATGCGATTCATAAATACGGCAGGTATTGAAGAGGGGTATTCAGGAAAGGATCCGATATTACATCGAACTAGCTAATGGTTGCAGTTGGCGTACTACTCCATGCGGTGGGCGGTTTAGCGGCGGGAAGTTTTTATATTCCTTTTAAGGGGGTTCGGAATTGGTCGTGGGAGAGCTACTGGATCATAGGCGGTTTTTTTTCCTGGCTCGTGATGCCCTGGGTGCTGGGCATTCTAATCGTACCCGATATCTTTGTCATTCTTCGCGCGGCCCCCGTGAGCAGCCTGCTGGGGACATTTGGCTATGGCATTCTCTGGGGAACCGGCGGGATTACCTTTGGACTGACACTGCGTTATCTGGGCATGTCTCTGGGTATGGCTATGATATTGGGCCTCACAGCCACTTTCGGCACCCTGATTCCTCCTATCTATTTCGGTGAGTTTGGCGATCTGGCCACGCGTTTGTCGGGATTGATCACTCTGTCCGGCATTGGTGTATGCCTGGCGGGTATAGCGATATGCGGCTGGGCAGGCCGATCGAAAGAAAATGAGCTCCCGGAAGAAGAAAAGAAAAAAACGATTAAAGAGTTTAACTTTCGAAAGGGAATGAAAGTTGCCATTTTTTCCGGTATTATGAGTTCCTGTTACGCATTTGGTTTTGCGGCGGGCAAACCCATAGCGCAGGAGGCCGTGCAACAAAACATACCTCACGTCTGGCAAAACATGCCCGTGATCGTTCTCGTTCTGGCGGGGGGATTTGTCACAAACGGCATTTATTGTTTATATCTCAACTGGAAAAATAGAACTTTTTCCAATTATGTACGGTGTAACGAGGCTTCGTTATCTTTCAACTACCTGTTTTCTGCCTTAGCCGGCATTATCGCCTATATGGAATTCATGTTTTACGGGATGGGTACGACCCATATGGGGAAATATGATTTTTCCAGTTGGAGTATCCATATGGCATTTATCATTATTTTCAGTAACATGTGGGGATTGATTCTTCAAGAATGGAAGGGCTGCAGCAAACGAACGTTGAAGCTGGTCATTTTGGGACTTTTAGTATTGATGCTCTCCACGGTTGTGATTGGCATAGGAAATTCTCTAGCGCCAGCGAAATAGTCGTACCATGATCAGTTCAAGTCTGCGAGAGAAGGTTGCCCACAAGGGCCATTTAAGCGGAGGTAATTAATTATGAGGTCACAACGGATAATTCGTGAGAGGTTGTTGATACGATGCATACTCACCCTATCATTCACAGCAGCGGTCGCTACGTCGGTCTCGTACGGGGAAACCCTTGCGGATATCGCAGAAATAGCGAAGGGCTGGCGAGGAGAAATCATTGCTGAAGTAAATCAAACCTTTGCCGGCTGGGATATTGAAATTGGCGACGCGGACAACGATGGACAGGATGAAGTTTTGACAACCGGCTGCCCGGACAGCCGGCTGTATTTATTCAAGAAAGTTGACGGCAGATGGGAAACAAGGATGCTTGCCGAAAACCTTGCCCAAGTGTATCCCGGTATGGGGCTTGTCGTAAAGGTAGTGGACCTCAATGGGGACGGGAAAAACGAGGTGGTGGTCGGCACGGGCCAGGAAGGCGGTAATCCACCGCCTTATCTTTACATCTTACAAACAGATGGGTATAAAATAACCAAAAAGTTACAGTATAGATCGCCGGAAAATAAAAGCGGCTATACGCATAATCTGGCATTCGGAGA
Organism: uncultured Pirellulales bacterium; assembly: GCA_964574885.1. Lineage (GTDB taxonomy): Bacteria > Planctomycetota > Phycisphaerae > Sedimentisphaerales > SM23-30 > JAFGFX01. The sequence continues at coordinate 3,378 of CAZNQT010000145.1, read as the reverse complement.
CCTAGATAACGACGGTATTCTTGAGATCACCTCGGCGTATTGCGGCAACGGCGAAAATATTCGCTACGACGTGGACCGGAATCTCACTGTCATAACAAGCAGAAAAATATACCATGCGTCCGGCAGCGGGGAGGAGTCCTGGCTGAAGGACGTTGACAACGACGGTAAAATTGAATACATCACCTCCAACTCCTCCCGGGCCAATGCAGGCCAAATCGAAATCTTTGAGATCGATGATAAAGGAGAGTTGATTCTGCCTCCTCGAATTATCATAGACGGTTATGACGGGAAGAAGTGTTACTATTGTTCGCTGGAGATCGGGGACGTTGACAACGACGGGAAAAATGAACTGATTATAGGATGGGATAAGGTAAAACGGGATTGTATGGGTACGCTGCTGGGTTATCGCGTTGACCAAAAAGGCGCGATACCTATCTATACATTCGCTTACGAAGACAATACCATGGACAATGGATATTTTGAAAAAACCATGTCGATCGGGGACGCGGACAACGACGGCAGAAATGAACTGGTAACCGGCACGGACGGCGAGCACGAGCCCACATTTGGGGGTCGAGGTATGGCTCATGTCTTTATGTTTGAAGTGGCAGACGCACCTGACGGCACGAAGAGGATACGGAGGACGCTATTGGCGAACTTCGACCGCGGTAAAGCCGAATCCACCTGGACGGCGATCGGAGACATCGACCATGACGGCAAGAATGAGGTGGCGATCTGCACGGCTAACGGTTATCGCCGCGGCGTTCCTTTTCATGAAGTAGGCAAAACAAAACCCGATCGAAGCAGTTGGCGATCGCATGTAGTGCTGCTGGAAAAGGAGCCGTAGCAAGTGAAGAATTTTGGGGAGTAGAAAAACAGTGTTTCGTAACTGTTTCAATTGGAACTCTCAGATAATACGAATTATCGCCATTTACCTGCTACTACCATGTGGTTGGATCTGGAGCGGAGTAGATTTACCTCAAACGAGCTTGCCAGCCACCACCCCGCCTCTCACGTATTATATTAATTATACCAGCGATTATTTTACCAAACCCGACTTCATAGACACATTTAAAGAAGCGCCGCCGGATTTGCTCCACGTGGGAAAGGCAGTGCCCATTACTCATCATTGGGGTCCGATTCGTCTTTACCAAGGCGAGAATCAATATACGGGCGGGCCTGGCCATACCTTGAGCAGGGAAAATATAGCTTTATTGACACCGGCGGAATTGGAACAACGAATTCAGACGATTCGCCAAATGACGCAAAGATATCATCGCATCGGTATCCCGGAAATCGTACCCTATATTTCCTATCACACCTTGGCAGGCGATCACCAAAAACGGCTTGGTTTCTGGTCTTTTTATGATAAATGGCCGACCTACGAAACGTGGGCAGGGCCGCGTTTACAGCGAGACCCCTTTGATTGGCTTGTCGTGGACACTCAAGGCAAATTTGTGGGAGGCTCGTGCGGCGGTTATTCACCCGCCTATTATTCTCCCTTGCATCGTTATCGCGCCTGTATCAATCATCCCGACTGGGCGGAATGGCAGCGGCGGTTGATCGGCCTGATCGCCTCGGTGGGGTATGACGGCTGTTTTATCGACAATGCGGACTCGGATGCCTGTTATTGTCGGTTTTGTAAAAAAGAATTCCGCGAGTTTATAACGAAATCGAACGATACTCCCTGGATTCTAAGAATGACGCGAGACCTGTCGCCGGAATCAATTACCCTGGATAATCCAGAGGTACCCGAGGAGTTGATACAACGGTGGCGTTGGTTGCGAACACGAGATCATCTCGGTATGCTTCGCGAGACGGGTCGAAAAATCCATCCCGGTTTCACGATCTTTCCCAATCACAGCCAACTGGAAAACGCGCTGATTGTGGGAGAAAAATGCGATCGCCTTATGTTTGAAAGTACGTTTTCACCTGGAATATACCTTTCCGCTCCGCAGGATACCGAAGTTTTAACGATCGCCGTCAATTCCGAAGCGAGTTCGGTCAAGACTATCATGTATTCCTATCAAGTTTACGATCCCATAACCTGGATGGAGATGGAAGCCGAGATCTCCCTGCCAGACACAATCCGTTTGGGAGAGACCGCATGTATTGAGGCAAAGATCCTTAGCATTGGCGCCAGCCTTCAGGATAACGACGCCGCTGAAGATTTTCACCTTATCTTGCAGGAACGTGGTTCGAAAACGAAAATTCGGGTAGCGTTTCAGTCCTCCGGTCCCGTTGGAGGGTCTGGTTCCTCTCGACGACCGCGTCAGCCCCCGGTCACCCTCCAAGCCAAATGGACACCCGAGAAAGAGGGGCAGTACGAAGTTTTTCTGGGATTTCGCTATTCCGAGGACAGCCATGATCGTAAGACCTATCTTCAACCCCGATGTGACAAGCTGGTGTGGGAACGATTTTGTCGCAATCACGTAGCCGAACTTCTGTTTACCCAACACATGGCCGCGCGAACGATTTATCTGGGATATGAGGCCCGAGGTAAAGGGTGGGTGAACGTTCAGGAACTGGCGCTGGCAGAAATGGCGGCTTTCAGCGGGGGCGGCGGTTTTTCCGGGCGGGGTTCGCCGCAGGCTAAGTATCGAAAGTTCTTTAAGCAATATTCGCATCTGTTCGAGGGTTGGAGACTGCATGCACCAACAGCGATACTTTATTCGGCATGGTCAGGGAATCCCCTTTCCGTGCGAAATCCTGTTTCGACTCGCACCATTCACGATTCCTTAATGCGAACGGGGCGTTTATTCACTACGCTGGTGGATATAACACTTACGGATAATCCTGAAGCATTGTCAGGTTTTCATGTTATTTACATGCCTGCCAGGAGGTACGAACTCCGGTCAGACCAGATTGGCGCTTTGCAAGAATATGTCCGACGAGGGGGGCAGATAGTTCGGGGAAATAATCCTATTCAAATCAACGGGCAGGATGCCGAAAATATATTCCCGGTCTCGGTCGAGGAACCTTTCAAAAATCAGAGAAAAGGGTCCGTTCGTATTTGGGAACAAACTCATCCGTGGCTGCCAACGGAACCTATTCTTACAACACAAGGGCTTTCACGAAACCTTCGTTTTGCTTTATATCAAAAAGAAAATCAACTGTGCTTACATGTAGTAAATTACAATGTCTGTTTGCTTCGGGAAAACAAAGAAATCCTCGATATCGAGTCCTTGCCCTTACATATTCCGATACCCAAAGATTGGATTTCAGTCCAAGTTACCTGTTTCGATCCGGACGATGACACAAAAGAGATCCCCTGTAAAATATTTGATGAAAAGGCTTACATCACTTTATCTGATGTTCACATATAGTGATTTTTAGACAATTTTTGGAGAAGTAGAAGCGGCCAAAAATAGGCCGACA
>CAZNQT010000144.1:0-9611 GCA_964574885.1 uncultured Pirellulales bacterium | reverse complement strand
ACACCGTCTATCCGGAAAGCGATCCCGGGGAGTATGACGAGGATGCCGAACCCGTTTTTGAACGGGAGCAGTTACGGCGCTGCTGGATAGATGAAATGAAATTTGAAGACGGCTCGCATCAGTATTCCGGGAAGATCACCTTCTGGGCTACTCCCCAGGGTTGGAGCGGTTCGGTGCTGTTCAACCTGTTGGATAAAGACGATCGCGAACGATTCGTACGCATCGATCGTTATACGGCCCGGGTGATTATGGATGATAAGCCGCTGGAGCTGTTAGAAGCGAAAAACACAATAACGATGTAAAATCGAAATCAATGGACATACGTAAAAAAACCGATTTGAAAGGGTCACACGCCGGCGGCTTTTCGTTGCTCGAGGCCGTAGCGAGCGTACTTATCCTGGCGATGATCGTAGGGGGGATGATCGTCGCGTATGATAAAACAACCGATACGTTGCTGGAGGTGTCGGAACGTACTGCGGCGATGGCGGTGGCGCAGCGGCAAATGGAGACCTTATTGGACAGTCGCATGGAACCCAATGCCCATGAACTCCAAGGCCAGGACGAATTCGAACCTCGCTTTAGCTGGCGTCTGATCCTGTCGCGTGAGCCGATCGCGGACAGCGCCGCCCGCTCGGCAGCCAACACAGTCATCAAAGCCACGCTCCAGGTAGAGTCGGTCATGCTCGATGACCATAAACCCGTGGAACTAATTCGCTATCTCGGCTCACTGGATCCGCTTCCGGGCCAGAGCATGGCGGTACCCTTTGAACCGGAGGAGGCGCCCTGGCTGGAAGAGTTACGAGAAAAATTGGGGCGCGAACCTACGTTGGATGAAATTATCCAGGAAATGATTCGCCGCGGAGACATGTCCACCAATATGGCAGCAGAACTTGGCGTATTACCGGATTCGGAATCGGGGGGCGATACCAAAAACCGGAAAATCCCTAATATACCCGAAAAATGATTATGACAAAAGATAGTTTAAAACGCCGGATCTTGACGATGCCGAAGCCAAGGCACCGTGGTGATTGCCGAAATAGCTTTCGGTTTCGCGAACGTATGCGACGAGGCCTATCGCTGCTGGAATTGCTGGTGACGCTGGCCATTGTAGCCTTGATCTCCGTAGCGGCGCTGCAATTGTTCAATAATGCCGCCGAGGGAACCCGACGTCTGCAGCAGGATATGGTCCGGGAAGATGCCATCGATCATTGCCTGGACCTGCTGATGGAGGATTTAGCCGCGGCCGCTGCCAATAACATTCAGGTTCGTATCAAAAATACTGTCCTGGATTACGACCGGGAAACGACCCACGTGACGATCATCTCGGAAAGCGGCGCCCGCCAGACGCTCCCTTCTCGACTGGTGGAGTGGGTTGCCATGCCTCGGGATGAATTCAACGATCTCGTATTGTATCGCCGGGTGTATCCATCCAAAGATAATCAGTCCTCGAAATATATTCCCATGTGCGAAGGTTTATATTCCTTTATCGTCGAAGAATTAACCGACACTCTGCTCCAGGTAACCGCCTGGGTATATCGCGATCAGGAAAACGATCCCCAGCGTTTATTTTCAGTGAGCCGAAAGTTTTGTGTGGAACGATTTAAATTATATTCTAACAGTCGTTAGGCGAAGTCTGGGTCCCCATAATGCGGAAAGATCGAATAAGACGTGAGCGAGGGGTAACGCTGCTGATCACTTTGATCGTGTTGGTGATCCTGGCCATTATCCTTGTGCAGTTCCAGACCGAGGCCACGATCCATGTTCGCTCCAATGAGTTTCGTTTCGATCGTCTGCAATGCCGCTATGCCGCCGAGTCCGGGATCATAGTGGCCGCCCAGATGATCAAACAGGCCCGGCGGCAGCCCGATACTCTACAGTCTCCCACGGAGCCGACGATGGAAGACGCTTCTCTGGAAGATCCCAATCTGCTCGGGGATATCGACCTGCCGCCCTTAGAGGACACCGAATACCAGGAGCCGCTGCCTTCGTTTGTGGTGATGAAAAAAACCATTGAGATTGGTCCCGTCCAGGTAGATCTGGAAATTCATGATGAAAATGCTAAATGGCCTTTGTATTGGCTTGTTCGCTCACCGTTTGAATCCTCAGGCACCACCAAAGCGGAACAGAGTTTTCGTAATTATAGCCGCAAGTTGGGCATTTCCTCCCTGACCAGCCGCAATGTTATCAAACAAACACAGGGATTGGCCCAACCGCTGAATCTACCCAAACCGCCGGTGATCATCCAAAAATCCGGTTCGAAAAATCGCTTAACCCGGCGAACCGCCCGCGTCAAATTTGCCGATCGGGTTCGCGAACGCCTGGAACGAAATAAACACATGGCGGTTTTCGCCGCCCAATGGTATCAACATCTCAAAGATGATCCCCAATTCGAAACCTTCCACCAGGAACTGGAAGACCGGCCCGGTGATTTCGCCGATTATCTTAGCATGTGGGGTACCTTTATGATCAACGTCAATACGGCCTCGGAGGAGTTGATCTATTATACGTTTCAAAACGTCGGTTTGACGGAACAGCAGGCCAAAGCGATTGTAGCACGTCGGGAACAAAAACCTTATACCAACACCGGAGAACTCCAGTTGGTCAAAGGGCTCGGCATTGCACTGAGTAATACCATCCGCGGTTTATGCGAGGTGAAAAGTAATACGTATTCGATCCATGTAGATGCCCGGTTCGGCCGGATTCGCTCCCGGCTGCTCGGCGGCGTCTATTTTGATTATGGTGACCAAATGCAGTTAGCAGCGGTTTTTTCCGGAGATTAAACCTTGGCAAAACACAGTTGTTTAGGAATTTACTACTGTCCGAACGGCGTGACGGCGGTCCTGGTGAAAAAACAAGGCGATACGTTTTCGACGGTTTCGACGTTTAAGATCGTGCCCGATGCTTCCGCCTCCGATACGTCCCCAACCGTACTGCTGGAGCAGTTGGCTCAACAGGTACATCAAAAACATTCGCGGATCTCTTCGGTCAGTCTGGCGCTGGGATCTCAATTGTACCAGACCCTTTTTTGTCACACGCACTTTACCGAAAATCGTCAATTGAAACAAACTCTGCGTTTTGACATCGAAGAAGATATCGCCTCTGATTCCGAGAACCTGGCCCTTTGTTATCATAAACTTCCCGTCTCCGGGGCCGGCAGCAACTTGCTGGTCTATACCCTCGATCGGGATAAAATTCGAGAGTTGCTGCCCTGCTTTGAACAGGTGAATCTCGACGCACTCCGCGCCGAACCGGATGTGACCTCCTGGCAGCACTATCTGTCCCATCAGGAAGACATCCCTCCGGCCATGCCGACGGTTTTTGTCGCCTGGGCTTTTTCCAGTTTATATATCCTGGCGTTGGATAAAGATCAGCAACCAATCCTGACCCGCAGTTTCGTCTGTGCTTCGGCCAGTCAGGCCCATGAGGTACTGCTGACGGAATTGCAACGATCCCTGGCGCCGCTGCCGGAGGCTCAGCAGCCTTCGCACCTGTTCTACCACTCCGGCTCATTCACCAGGGACCAAATCCAACAAATCGAGATCCGGTTGTCGATATCCTGTCGCTCTCTATCCGAAGAGGATGCCGTCTCCGCTTTCGCCGCCGGCGCCGCTATCGGGTGGCTCGAAAAACAGGACACCCCCGATTTCCGCCGGGATAAATTACCATCGAAAACGTACCTCTCCGCCCGCCAGAAAGCACTCTACGGACTCAGCGCTGCGATGGTATTCCTGTTGCTTTCCTTATTATTCGTGCTTACTGCTCACACGGGTAAATATAAAAACCGTTTTAAAGAAGCGGATGCCCAAATGAAAACAGCTTATACATCGGTCTTCGGCAAGGCGCCTAGCGCCTCCGTATATATTCCCCGTGCGATAAACGGCAAATATAACCGGATGCGCAGAACGAGTCGCAATCAAACCGCAGAGACGTTGTCTGATTCGGCTAGCTATACTTTTATGCTGGTTATGCAGGCCCTGGCACGCCTGGGTGAAAATTTCGACCTCAAGATCGACATGCTGCGTCTTACCCCCAAAGACGTTCGCTTGGCCGGCTCCATCGGTAATCTGAAAGATTTTGAAAAACTGAGAAACGCCATTACGCAGCAGCCCGCCCTGAATGTCAGCAACTGGGATTTTGATCCATCCACGCCGGTCGAAGATAAGCCACGGCGGGAATTTAATATGACAATACTCAAACAGGCCGCGAAAAGAACCGTGGCGAGAAAGTGAAGATAAATCATGGATAAGCAGAATCTGAAAAATCCTTACGTTTGGATGATTGGCGTGGCGATACTTTTAGGGATCTGGACCCTATACAGCACCGCCGCCCTGCTGGACCAGCGACAAAAAGCCGACAAACGCGAGAAGACCTGCCGGGAGGTCCTGAAGCAAGCCGAGGAAATCCAACGCTATCAGCGCCAAGCCGGCAATGCCGTCGCCGGCGACTTACGTACCTTTCAGGGCGAAGCGTCCGCGCGTGAATGCGCCCATGCCGCATCCATTCCCGTCACCACCCGATTGCAACGCGGCGAAAGCGTACAAAAAATCCTCAAGTCCGGCGAACGTCAGTACACCGAAACGTATAAACTCCACGCCGTTCGCTTAGTCCAGATTGCGCTGTTTATCGATTACGCCGAAACAAACTTCACCTCGTTGGAATGTGTTCATATCCAACTGACTCCATCCAGCGTTACCGCCCAAAATTCCTGGGACGTTACCATCACCCTGCGTTACATCGGATTATAACGATTTCAAAGTTCGCTTGCCATAACTGAACCACCTGCTCATAATCCTCTATCGTCATGGATCGAATACTTATGATAATCTCCCATTTCCTTGCCTGTCCTATGCAAAGGGAGGGTAACATACTCCAGCCACATTGCGGATTACACATGCTCAAACCAGGCTAGAGCATGTTACCCCGAACTTCTTTTTACATCTTACAATCAACGGCTGCCTGCCAAAATCGTATCCGGTCATCCAGTTCTACCGGTAATGATATCTGGTCACTGTGCAGCATGGGCGGATACGGAGCCGACGTTTGGATTTTTTCGCTGTACGATCGTATGATCTCCAGGATAGTTTGCACCATTTGTTCTTCACCGCGTCGGCACCGTACGCTCGTCTCAGCGACGTTTTCCGTGTCGTGTTTGCCGGTCAGGAAATTGTGGCGAACGTACAAAATAGCCGTCCGATGGATACCAAATTGTTGGGCCGCAGAAAACACTGTCGCAGTATAGCGGTCCGCGGCCCAGCAGCCTGGTACGAGAGATGGCGGTGGGAGATATTCTTCCACGAGATAATCCATTGCCGTGCTATAGACGCGCCCCCAATGGACATGAACCTTCCGGATGAATTGCAACGCAGCAAGTTCCGCACCGTCATAACTGGCCGGCACGCACTTAATCTCCGCCAAATCCTTGGATATGCCTTTGCACTGATAGGCCTCCGTGACCATAAAAAGATCGCCTGACTCAATTTGTTGGGTTTTCACAGCGCAGCAGCCCATGTACAAAACCAACGATCCGCCGGCCCGGCCAAAACGACGTACCGCTTTCACCGCCATCGAAGCGTTAGGCACAGAAACATAAGTGCATCGGAGACCGTTCCTTTCACCCAGAAAACTATCCTGCCAGTTGCCGCCTGCCGGGCCCATTGGCTCGACATTGGTGAAAAACGTACGCATTGTTTCGTACGAAGATTCCAGATCGCTCGAGTCGCGCAGAATCAGCACTTGAGGAACCTTTGTCTCCTCGAATCTGCATGACGAAAGCTTCGCTGTATTTTTCCGATGATTCAACATAAACATCACCTCATTTCGGTCGGCGCAGACTTTCTCTGTCCGGACGCCATATCGGGATTAGAACGACCTAAAACACCACTAAAGTACACAAATTGTCTTGGCTTTGTTACCCGCTACCCGCTCTTGTCCATACGTTTACCTCCGTTGATTCATTACCAATGAAAATGCCCTGTGTGTATGTCCATAAATCCCTTGAAAACAGCAGTTTACAAATCCTGCCGGCCGGCATATTCACCCGCTTTGCGTGTCAATAAAAAAAGCCTTCCAGAATATTCACCCTGGAAGGCTATTGGTTTTCCGGTACATCCAATCCTTCTAGGGAGGTCCATGATTAGCACGCAGGGAAATCAGTTTATACCTGAACATGGCCACGACATCGCCCGGCCATACGAATCCGCGCGCATCGGCTGCCACATAAAGGTAAGCCCGCTTCTGCATGTCTGTCGTGTCAGTCACCATAAATAAAAACTCCGTTCCTGAATCTTCCGTGAAAAACAAAGTATATAACTCCCCTATCGGATCTTGTCAACCTAAAAAACAATTTTTTTATTCCCAGAGCACATCGAATTTCAGACTTAGGAACTCTGAGGCCCCGCCTGCCATATCATATAGGCCATAGGTACAATGTTAAACATACAGTGGACGAAAATCGGTATCAGCAGGTTCCCGTATCGTTCATAAAAATATCCCAGATATAATCCCAGCACAAATAGTGCCGGCACATGCTGCCAATTCGGCAGATGCATCAGTGCGAACAATCCAGCCGCCGCCATAATCCCCATCCAGCGAGCCGATATCGAAGCGTGCTGTAACATATCCGAATCGATTGAAATATACTCAGGCCCGCGCAGCATCCGTAAAAATACACTCACGAAAAAGGTCTGTAAAATTCCACGGAACAATAATTCTTCCTGTAAGGGAGCGCCCAAAGCCGCTGCAGCAATCATTAAAAGTTTGTTAACGACAGGCGGATTTTGGGATAATAGATCTAGAATCGTATGACGTTGCATTTCCTGAATTTTGAAGCATAAACAAATGATTTGGTTCATTTCCAAGAGTAAAAGGGTAATCCAGGTAGCCGCAATGAAAAATCCTGTGGCACGTACCAACGTTCGAATAGCCATTCGAGATCGCAAGCCAAACGCCGTGAGACCGCCCGGGTATCGCCGCCATACCAAGATGATAATCAGCAAGGAAATGAATGCCTGCTTACCGATTAATCCGCCGAAGTATATAATGGGGCGATTCTCCGCAGCGTTTTTATCGAACTCAAGTACGTAGCTTAAAATCAAGCCGGCGATAAAATAACCGAGTAAAATCAGTAAAAAATCAAAGAGTTCGAATCCCGGTCGCGGCTTCCGCATGGAATCGGGGAGAATGGCAAGTGATTCGGATTCGGCTTGGGCGTTTTCGGAGGGGCCCTTACGATCCGGCTCGGGTTCGTCTTCCTCTGCCCGGAACAGAATGGAATCGAGTTTTTTGAATCGCCACCCTCCCCGGCAAAGCCACGCCAGAAATATCGCCAAGCTTATCGAATACCACGAATACTTTACTAATTCCAGATTTTCGATCTGCACTCAAGGAACCTCATTACTAGCATTTAGTGTTTGGGTTCGGTTCTGTTCGCTAACCGCTTTTTCCTAATTCCCTGCTCCGCTCCGTGGCCCGGAGCACGGTCTGTTTGATTATTTCTTTTACCTTGGATGATTCCAGTATCTCCCGCCCCGCGACTGTCGTTCCGCCCGGGGAGGAAACCATCGCGATCAGCTCCTGGGGAGCTAATTGCTTATTATCCAAAAGCCGTGCTGTGCCGGTAAAGGTTTTCAGAGTCAAATCCCGCGCCGCCGATTCGGACAATCCTGCCGCCACACCGGCCTGGATGAAACTATCAACCAGATACGCCACAAACGCCGGGCCCGAACCGCTCAAGCCCGTCACCGCATCCAGTTTCTCTTCCTCGACCTCCACCGCCGTACCCGCACATTCCAGAATGGTCCGTACCTGCTGTCGATCTGAATCCGTAACACCCGGTGCGGTAGCGAAGCCCGCCGCCATCTCTCCCACCAGACAAGCCGTATTCGGCATCACCCGCACCACTCGACCAGGCAGATGCACACGAATGCTCTCAATCCGCACCCCCGCCAGGATCGATACGATAATCTGCTCCGGTCTCACCATCGACGCCAGATTTTCCACCGCTTCCGGAAAATTCTGCGGCTTGAACGCCAGGATTACCAATTCGGAATTTGCCAGAACCTCCCGGTTGTTATCCGTCGTCTGAATCCCAAACTGGTTTTGGATTTCCGTCCGCCGCCCCGGGACCACATCGGAACAGATTACCTCATTATTTCGGGCTATCTTGCTCTCCAGAATCCCCGCCAGCAGCGCTGTCGCCATTTTGCCCGATCCCATAAATCCAATCTTGAACATCACTTATCCTCCGGGAAGAATCGGAAGTACCATCCGTTTCACAAGCATTATATCCTTATCTGGCAAGGATTTATAACAAAAAATCGTCGAATCGAAGCTGTCGGAAGGTAAAAAAATCAAAAAAAATGCTCTAAAACCGGAACCTTCAGGGAATTGAATTCGTATTGATACCAGCAGAAATGAGCAACGAACAAACAACGAGAAAATTTGAATAATGGAACAATATACTTTCTCCTCCTCTAGAATTTCGCGATAAGGGGACCGAGTTGAAATGACGGGTTGATAACAACCCGAAAAGCACAAGGATACATCACTACAACTGAAACGGCCTATTGCTGCTCCTCCCGGCAATGGGCCGTGACTTTTTTCCTGCCGACAGCCTCACATGGGACTGGCGAACTCCCTAAAATCCACTTGGCATGGGCATCCTGCGTAAATCTCTGTAGGATTCGTGGTTCCAAATTCTAAACATAATTTTACCTGCCTGATTGATATTCGATATGCCTGTTGGTATAGTATAGTTGAATTATGGGTTAGAAAGGGGCAAATCATTTGAGAATAGGAAAGGAGTCGTATCATGCCGAGTATAGTGCATTTTGAAATTCCCGCTGACGATGTTAAGCGGGCGCAGAAGTTTTATACCGAGCTGTTCGGTTGGCAGATCGAAAAAGCAGGGCCCATGGATTACTGGATGATCAACACGAAGACTTCCGAAAATGAACCGGGCATCAACGGGGGTATGATGGCACGACAGAATCCTCAGCATTCCCCCGTGAATTATATTGATATACCCTCGGTGGATGAATATATGACCAAGGTGGAGAATCTCGGCGGCAAGATCGTAATGCCCAAGACCGCCGTTGAGGGTATGGGCTATTTCGCCATCTGCCTCGATACCGAAAATAATCCCTTCGGCATCTGGGAATGCGATAAGGAAGCTAAATAGAAAGTATATTACCGATCAGATTGGTACGTATGAGTTCGATGGTACGCAGAGTAGAAGGTATTATTCTTCCCGTACTTCCAGATCGAAGGTTTTCCCACCGCTTATGACATAGTCCGTGGCCTTGCCGGCAGATAGTAAAGGGCGAAACGGCGTCGTGATTACACCACGAGATTTATCGGTGAGCAGCATGATTTTACTGCCGGGAAGGTCGTCAAACTGCTGATCTTCCAGCGCCACGCCCTGTCGCGGCAGGATCATCGACATATAGACGCTGCGCCGATCGATCCGGAGTCGTTCCTGGAGGATACGTTGGATGTCGCTCGACTTAAAGGCAATGTTGCGTTGCGGCTGGGCCTGTTGAATCTGCCGGCGATAGAGGCTTTCCGAGCCCACGGTCAGCTTATATTTCCCCGGGGCCAGATCCTCCGGAAGC
>CAZNQT010000143.1:0-9681 GCA_964574885.1 uncultured Pirellulales bacterium | reverse complement strand
TAATAATTCCATCGACGGTCTGTAACGCCAGTTCTATAAAGGTCAAGAGAAGTTGGTCGGTCTCCGGGGAACGTTGATTGAAGAAACCGAAATCGATCCTCGGCTGCTCCTCGCTTTCGAGATAGCGTTTACCGAACGTAACGGTATCGAAATTTTCATTCTGGAGGCACAGCCATTGGGTATCTACTCCCAACTCATGGAATTGTCGGATAATTTCCCGTCCAAAAATATCATCCCCCACCGCGCCGATCACCTGAATCGACGCCGGCGTCAGCGCCGCGAGGTTCGCCACGACGTTGGAGGCGCCTCCCAGACTATAATAATGTTTACGGACTGCCTGGCCTTGCAGGCCCGTCTCGACCGATACTTCCGAACCGGCGGGATCCAGCATCCAGTAGGCATCCAGGCAAAAATCGCCATAGACGGCGACTTTGACCCTGGTAATTTCTGTGGCAATTTCCCGAACTCGTTCTAGTTTCATTCTTTATACGCCTAAGAAAGAGTTTGTAACAATTTTTCCAAACGTTGTACGCATTGAATATGACAACGAACGCTGTGATAGTTGACTTTCCAGGAATGACTCATGTGGGTCCAGATCGGTTTCCCTTCGCGCGTCATCAGGGGCTGCCACTCGCCGGGGGTATCCTTAATCATCTTATCCACGACAAACCGATGGACGTTTTCGTAGGCGGGCCAATATTTTTCCGGCTCGTACCGCAGGCATGACTCGAGCATCCCGATCATGACCTCCGCCTGCTGCCAAAATTCTTTTTCCCGGTCATATACTCCGCCGCTATGGGAGCCTTCGACGTACACGCCGCCGTATTCTTCATCGATTCCGTCCTTGAGCGTATGTTCGAGCAGGATTTTCATATTTTTTTCGTAGGGATCCTGGCTCATTTGTAAAATGTCCAGTGCGTGCAGAAATAGCCAAACGAATTCCACGTTATGCCCATACGAGGTGTTGTCGTCGGCATTCGGCTTGGCGCCGCCTTCGGCAAACCGGTCCCAGCCCCAGACAATATCGAATTTGATCTGCGGCGCGACGTGCCAATCCGGCGTAAACTGAGGAATGCCGGTGCGGTACTTCGGATGGGCAATGCGTTTAAACAGGATATCAATATCTTCCAAGAGTTTGCGACGATGGACGCTTTTTTGACTGCTTTCGTAAAGGGTGGTAAAGGCTTCCATGAGATGCATGTGTACATCGAGGGTTTTTCGGTCGCCGCCCTGACTGCCGGGCCCGCAAAGATCCCAGTTCCGTTCAAACATCTCGAAATAGCCGCCGTACATGGTATCGGCAGCATACTTCTGGATCTGATCGAATACCTTTTCGGCGTATTCCAAACCCACGGGATCTCCCGAGGCGAGGGTATATTCACTCAGGGAATACATCGCAAAACTCAGACCGTAGAGAATCTTCTTATCAATGGCCACATCGCCTTTGCGATTCACGGTCCAGAAAAAGCCGCCGTGCTCCTCGTCCCACATCTTGTTCAGCAGAAAATCCACCCCGTGTCGTGCGAATTCCAGGCACCGGCCTTGCCCATACCCGGCCCGATGCGCCGAAGCCATCGTAAACACCGTCCGGGTTTGGGCGATCAACGACTTTTCATCCTCGCCCGTATCGTTGCCATCCCGGTCGAAATGCGTAATGAAACCACCGTATTCATCATCCCTGCACCGGTCCAGCCAGAACGGTAAAAGCTTGTTCACAAGATGACTTTCTAATTCCTCTTTGCACGCTGCCAGCTTCTGCTTATCCATGAGATCACGCTCCTTGCGTAGTAATCCTTTGTCCTCCATCAGGGTAAAAACAAACTTACCTTACGTCACAGTATTCGATAGCGAACATAATAATGGCGTCCGACGGCAATGGCAATGGTTTTTCGTGGTAAGGACTCCTAAAAAGAACCTTTTCCCCCTCGGCAAAAGCACTTACAATGTCTGGTTGAGATCAGAAAAATCACCGATAAGAGTATATGAGCAGATAAGTACGTTTTAGGTTTGTACTTGAAAATGGAAACACCGGATTTAGACAAACAAGTTTCTTCTTTAGCACCTAATCCACTCGACGCCAAATTGGTTCTCCTGGTATGTATCGCACTGGTCCTGTTGACGACCGGCGCCTATTGGCAAGTTCGTAGCTATGGTTTTGTCATTTACGACGATCCGACCTATGTGTCCGATAATGCGTATGTATATAACGGCTTCACCAAGGAAGGTATCATTCGAGCCTTTACCTCGGCCTACAGCGCTAACTGGCATCCGGTGACATGGCTTTCCTTGATGCTGGACGGTCAGCTTTATGGTAAAAGCGCTCAAGGGTATCATGTCACGAATTTACTTCTACATATCGCCGGCACACTGTTGTTATTCGGAGTATTGGTACGACTTACGCGCGCCGTTTGGTGCAGCGGTTTCGTGGCGGCATTATTCGCCGTTCATCCCTTACACGTGGAATCCGTCGCCTGGATCGCCGAACGCAAAGACGTGTTATGTACCTTTTTCGGGATGCTGACTTTATGGTTCTATGTGAGCTATACCCGAAAACCCAGCGTAAAAACTTATGTACCGGTGTTCTTGTTTCTGGGGATAGGATTGATGGCCAAGTCCATGCTCGTCACACTGCCCTGTGTACTGCTCTTGCTGGACTATTGGCCTTTACGGCGGCTGAATTTCAAAAAGACCGATTCTCCCTCAATTTCTACCGAAAATCATACCCCCGGCGCCCGAACCGGCTTTTGGTTTCTGGTGTATGAGAAATTGCCGCTGATGATTCCCGTGGCAGTAACCGGCGTGCTCACCGTCATAGCGCAAGGCCGAGGCAGCACAATCAAATCATTACAGGAATTCGACGTTCCTATGCGGATTGCGAATGCTCTAGTTTCGTATGCGTCCTATATAGGCAAGATGTTCTGGCCTGTCCGTTTAGCGGTTATATACCCCCATCCTACATCACTACCCTGGTGGCAATGGACCGGTGCATTAATCCTGCTAGTCGGTATTTCCCTCCTGGTGTTTGGGCCTTGCCGCCATCGTCGCTATCTTGCTGTCGGCTGGCTCTGGTACCTGGGTACTTTGGTCCCCGTCATCGGTCTGATCCAGGTGGGCGATCAGGCCTTGGCCGACCGCTATACCTATATCCCCTTAATCGGTTTATTCATTATGCTCAGTTGGGGAATCGCCGATCTGACTCAAACGATACCGTATCGAAAACCGGTTGTAGCCGTTCTCGGCGTTTTAGTTCTAACCGCCTTATCGGTGTGTACGTGGCATCAAGTCGGATATTGGCGCGATAGTTTCTCCCTCTTCAACCATGCCTTGGCGGTAACGCAAAATAATTATATCGCCCATAATAATCTGGCCACCGCGTTGAAACTCGAAGCCAGGGAACTGGATGAAGATGGTCACTCTCAGGAAGCGAAGGAAAACATCGAAGAAGCCGTCCAACACTGGAAACAAGCATTGCAAATCTATCCCTCGTATTTGTACGCCCTGGAAAATCTTAGCTACACGATGATGTTTCAAAATCAAACCGAGGAGGCAATTCGCTATGCACAAAGATATCTCGAA
The DNA here is from genome assembly GCA_964574885.1 of uncultured Pirellulales bacterium. GTDB lineage: Bacteria > Planctomycetota > Phycisphaerae > Sedimentisphaerales > SM23-30 > JAFGFX01. The sequence goes on along the minus strand of CAZNQT010000143.1, from coordinate 6,105 downwards.
TTGAATCCGCAGAACGAAAAAATCAAGAAACTTCTGGTTCAAGCACAAACCTTACGTTTAAACCTCAAGCGCTATCAATTTAATTTTGATAAGGCGGAGGAACTGCGCCGGCAAAATCGGTTGAACGAAGCGATTCAGTATTACCGAAAAGCATTGCATTTCAAACCCAACGATCCGAAAGCCTTGAAGGCCCTGAAAGCGACTCAAGACCGGATTAAAAATCGCTATCCATAGGAAACCGGAAATACTATGGCCGGCCCCTCCGGTACAAAACCGGTCGATCCAGAGGCTGGGTTAATATCAATTCCTGCCCCGGATTATCGCTGATCATATACCAACGTTTCGGGTTCACGCCCCGGCCGGCGAATTGTTGCTCCGAACCGACGCCGGCCAAACGTGGTGAATCCACCATCTGCGCCAGCAGAAAATTTGGCGTTCGCTCAAAAACGAACAACGCCGTCTCCTCATAGGCTGCTGCATTGCCGCCATACCCGAAGACACGAATAAAATCCGAATCGTGTACCCAGAGGATGGGCATGTTGCCCTCTCCCTTCACGCCGAACATCGTGACGTCGCTCGCCTGTCGGATTTCAATATTCGCCCTGCTGTGCGAGTTTTCCGCGTTGCATTGATAAAACCGCAGCGGCTGTCGAGTGTCCTCAATCAATAAATGTCGATAATCCTTCGTAACGTGTCGAGGGGATTCCTGATAAAAATTATACCACCGCCCTCCGCCGTTGCCGCGGATCGCCACAAACGGATGATCGTACTCATAAAGCGGAATTCCTTGAGGGTGTTTGGAGTGGCCATACATCTGCCGCCGAATAAAATCCACAGAGCGCACTATCGATTTCGATCCGGCGCGCCAATTCAGAGCGTACGCTCCTCCCACTTCCTGGGCGACATAGATTCCACAAAACGCCAATATGGTATTCGCCTGGGCATCATCCACCGTCTGCACCACCGGCTGCGGATGGGTTGCATCGGCGAAATCCCCTTTTGATTCCCGCACTAGTAATAACGAGTGAAATGGGGCCGTCCCTACCAGCCGCGATTCAGAATGCAGTTTGATTGTCTGAGAAACGCGATAATACCCCTTAGGCAGATAGACGATCTCATTCTCATCCAAGGCTCGTTGAATCGCCCGCGTATCGTCGGTCTTGCCATCTCCCCGGGCAAGATAGGGCGCCTGTTTCACACTCACGGCATTTTGGGCTTGCCAAGCAGGAAAGTCTTTAGGCCATATATGTTGCGATTGCAGAGCAGACGGCGGGGCAAGGTTGTTCTCTACGTCAATCCAATCGTTCGTCTGCCTGATTCCATTTAGATAAACGGGGGCCTTATACGGAAGATTTTTCCATCGAGGCGGGTTCTGGACAGCAGCGATTTCGCGGATATGCTGCCAACCGTTCGGATTCCCCTTGATTGCCGCGCCCTGGGATTTTTTCAAAATGTAATCAGCTTGTTTGACGTACACATTACGCAGGTAAACCGCCCGATCGGAAACGATGACAATATTATCGGTTTTGGGATTTTTCTTATCGAAAACAATCTCACTATCGACGAGACATATTTGCCCATTATGAACGGCCCAGCGTGAATTCGCCGCCCGTATTAAAGGACCGGAAGATTCGGAAACTATCTTGATCCCCACTGCGGACAGTGCCTGCCGCCCGCTGTAGAGAATGGCAGCCTCTTCCTGATGGACCAGGGTAATGCCGGATATCGTCGAGGCCGGCTGCGTTTCCCGCAAATCCAATCCGTATTTCCCGCCGATCACGGTGATATGATGATGTCCGCCGCCGGACCCCGCGCCGCCTTCCACGCCCGTCAGGCCATAGGTCGCGTCGATGGTGCAGTCCTGAATCGAGGAACCTTGCGCCGCCCGATGTCGTATCGCCACGGCCCCGGCATTGCCCGGGCCAATCGTAATATCGATATTCACGAACATCTGATCGAAAGAAATGTTCGGTTGCGGTGTTTGCGGATCGCCCGTTTCGACCGACCGAGCCCAGAAATGTACCACGTATTTCGGAGAGGCCGGTTTATTGAATCCGGGCGATTGGGGCGCCAACACAATCCGGGGCCGCGTCCCTTGCCGCGATCCCATCAACACGCACGGAAAACGCCGACCCGTACTGATAATTCCATGGGATCGCAGATAATAATCCTGAATGCAGGATAGTGTATCGGACACCCGGTACGTTCCCGAGGGAAAGAAACAAACCATCTGGCAATTCCGGGCAAAGTTTATGGCTTCCTGCAGTGCTTGGGTGGAATCCTTTGCCCCCGAAGGATCGGCATAAAACGGGGTGGCCGTTACATCCACTACTCCTAACAGCGCTAATTTCTGATTTCCCAATTTCTGCGGCACTGCCAAGGAAATTCCATCCGGAAACGGCGTCATCACCGTCGGTCGCGTAAAGGACCGTAACTGCGGCGTCATCCGTAACTTCCGGGGAGGAGAAGTCGATGTTTGCGCCGCGGCAGGAATCGACACGGTAGAAAACCACAATACAAAGAGAACAGAAATCCTACGCATGATTATCGGTAACTACATGGAACACATTTTACAATGTAAGTCCCAGGAATATTTTATCGAGTGTTTGCTTTCATATATAACACCGAGGGACCGGGAAAGGAAGATTTGAAATTACGTTTTTCATTCGCAGCACGTACGACTCCGGTGGAAACAACCTTACCTTTCTTGGGATCAAACCATTCGAACCGGTAATCTCCTTTTTTCAATTGCACTGTGAACGATGATTCCGTACCGGAGGGGTTGTAAATCAAATATTCGTTTCCGGGATTCGCCAGACAATATTTTGTCGAGGCCAGATTCGGTTTAGGCAGCATCGCTGCCAAATTCATTTTTCGGGCATAGCGATGGGTATATCCCATGGCCCGGCGAATCGGTTCCCACTGCGGATCAAACCGCTTGCCCAACACCACTCCGTCATACGGATCCATGAAAATCGGATTCAGTCCCCGTAAAAAACTTTTCCATACCCACTTATCATTCCCGCCGATGCCCCAGAGGTGATCCGTATCGCTGATAACTACTTTTTTCCCGTCTGCCGCCGGGGGATTGTCTCTATAGCCTCCTTCCGGATTAGGCGAGATCCAGTCCGCGGAACTGGCAAACAGCGTTTCGTTCTTCCCGCCGCGATACTGAAACGTCATTCCTACCGGATGCTGTTTGGACTTCGTGTTTTCATACTCTTTAATAAAACGAATCATATGATACTGCCACGCGGTGGACGGCGGATGATTCTCGTTCGATATTTCATACAACACATTATTAAATTCATTCACCGTATCGATCACTTTGCGCACGTACGCTTCCTGGAGAGTCGTCACCTGGGCATTTACCAATTCATGTACTTCCAGCCCCTTGCCGTCCTGATTTGCATCCCCGTTAATGCCGTTGATATTATTCGCGGCGTGAAACGGATGTCGCTCCCATCCTTCGACCGAAAACTGCGACGCCCAACCTTCAAATAACATCACGGAGGTATAGATCCCCCGTTTATCCGCCGCCGACACTCGGTTTCGTAAGCGATCAAAGTATTTCGGATTAAATTTGGACAGGTCAAATTTCGGTTTTCCGTCTTTGGCCTTACCCGGTCCCGTCCGAGGCCACGGCTGCGGTCCGCAGTGCAGTAATGCCTCCCGTCGATTCGCCTTGGTGTTCCAGGTGGTCGGTTCCCACGTCCACAACCGCATAAAATTATGATCGTATTTTGCCATCCAGTCGAAATACCGGTTGAAATCAAACGATGGCGGCGGATCGGTCAAACCCATATCCACCAGGTTGTTCCACGTATGCGAACCGGTCAGATAAATTACCTTCCCGCTGCCGTCGCCGAAGTAACGGGGATTCTGCGCGTGTACCCGCAATGGTCCCGGCGAGGATGACTTTGCTTTATCTTTAACGGATTCAACTAACCGCTTTAGAGCCTGGTTTTCTTTTTCCCGACTGTTCACGTTCGAATCGTTCCAGGAAACGATCAGATCCAGCGCTGGCAGCACTACCATAGCCCGCAATCCCCCGTGCCCGAACGCCCCGAACGTATCGGTCGGTACGTCCGGCCAATGCCGTTTCCCTTTTCGATCCACGCCGTTCGTCCACCAGGCAAAACTGTAGCTGCCCATGTGATCCGTCTGATTATCCGGAATACTACGCGAACCGATAGTCCGCTGTCCCGGAATCATCTCCGCCGCTACCATCCCCGCCCGCGGAATCGAATTGGGCAGTTCACTTTTTAATGCCAGCGCAACGTGTTTGGCGCTGATCAGTTGTTTGCCGTTCCAGTTGCCGTTGTGAAGGTACAGTAGGCCGAACCGACAGAAATCCCGCACCGATACGCCTAATCGTCCGGGGCGATTCTTCGTTCCGAACGCCATAAACGTCGGTTTATCTTCGCACTGTAATATATTAGTCAACCTGGCGTGCAGCACTTTTTCATCCACATTTTGATACGTCGCGCCATACACCTTCAACATCAGCGTATCCCAAAGCAGCGCCATCTGCCAATCGTTATAGCAGAATGCCGTACCGGGTTTCTCCTTCAGGCCGTAACACGAAATCTGATTCGCCATGTGTCGCCAGGTAATGTCCCGATCCTTATACCCCAACTCCTTATTGATATTTTTCAAACGCGGCTCCCATTTCATCACCTTCTCATCCAGACTGGATATTTTACCGTCCTCCCAGGCCTGAAAAATAAAATGCACGTACCAGGGCTTACACGCCGACGCTACGTCTGCTCGTCTGGCGATATCCCCCCACTCATACACCAGGTACCCATGTCGAACCACACACCCCCGGCCGCCGATTGCCTGCCGCATACGGTCCAACTGCTTTACCGCCAATCCGACCTCCTCCGGAGATTTCTTCGCCCATGTCGCCTGCGGATAGACATTTTCCACGCCGACCGCAGAGGATCCGCCGAGCAGACTGAATCCCATCGGAACAATCAAAGAGAATAACAGAATCCCACCCAGATTCCTCGTTCTTCGAAATGGTTTTGACGTACTAAACATAATGATTCTTCTCCCGTTATCATCAAAATTCGCCTATTACCCTTCAACGTATATCATACGTACCTCTCTTTTACGAAACGGTCGTTACTGCCGTCAACACAGTATAACCGATTGAACAATTTTTTCACCAGTATAAATTGATAAGGCATATTGAGTCGGTATAATTACCTCGGAAATGAAATTCTCTCGTTTCCGTACGGACACAAAAAAACCGGGTGCTCAACATAGCGTCAAGCACCCGGTATTTTAGTTACTTACCTGCTTTATTTTCACGTGGTCGATTACGGCCAGCAGGTAGGATTATTAAGGTCAGTGCAAGTCAGCCAACCGGCCAGCATGATCTTCAGATCCCTGACATCGATGTAACAGTTGCCGTCCAGATCACTGGCCATCGGCACGCCCGGAATCGAAGGCTGACAACCCTCGATTTCCAGCGAGTCTTCCACCGCGATTCGAGCGATCTCCAGTTCGCTCAACTCGATGTCGTATAATCGGATCTGATCCAGCTCTCCACGGTAGCGCTCACCGGTTTGCGCCTCGCTGGCCTGACCCAGCCGCAGCGGTATTGCGATATTATTGGCCGTTTGCGTAATCCCGGCGTCCTCATTTTGTTTCAAACCGTTGATGAAGATCTTACCGGTGTTGGTGCTATCATTAAATGTTGCGGCTATATGCACCCAGGCGCCCACGGTATAGGCACCGGGATCACTTGGCACGAAGGTATGGTTCGTATTTTCGCTTCCGATCTGCAGCCACACCTCATTATTATTCCGCACTTTGATGTTCCAGCCTGTGCCACTGTCGTCGTTTGGTAGCTTGTCGATCGGTATCATATACGCCACCGCGGCGGCCTTCATCCAGAACGTCACCGTGAAGTTGTCGGAACCCGGCACGTTATCCAGTTTCACGGCTTGATTGAGATCTTTGCCGGCGTTCTTAAATTTCAAATCACCGTCAATCTTACAGCCGGCAGGTTGCCATTCCGGTACGTTCGGATCGCCGATCAGGGGACCGTCGAAGCCGTTGCCGGAACTATCGATCGCATCCGGATCGGTTCCC